>CAZFXY010000077.1:4493-8680 GCA_964523185.1 uncultured Methanoculleus sp. | reverse complement strand
TGATGAAGGGGAATACTGTAAGGTCTGCGGCGGCATGGTTCCGAAGGCAGGCGATGTCCAACAGATAACGGTGGATGGCAAAACCGTTGGCATCAACGGGCTGGATTACATTCTGAAGCAGGTTGCAGAACTGAATCTTTCCGGCCCGGCACAGGTAAAAGAGGCGCTTTTTGAGGCGGTGAAAGCGTCACATTATATTCCGACAAAGAAGGCAGGGGCATATGAGGATGCGTTGTACAGCGAATATCTGCGTTACACTGCATCAGAGGGGTGACTCCTCTTGGGGGGAGCATGTCTCTCCCGAACAGATGCAATTCTCTCACATCCTGAAAGACTGTTGTAATGATGCCGTGGATGGCGTTTTGTCTCACATCGTCGTTCACGTTGAATGAATCCCTGTTCCAGAATTGGTATGATGATGACAAAAACAATGATGGGCGATATAATTTGCCTATACTCCTCCTTTTTGTTCCTCCTTTTTTGTATGGTGCTGTATTGATTTGACCCTTCACTCTCCGCCAAAGACTTTCAACCCAAAAACCCCGGAAATTATTAACAGAAGGCAGAGAATCCGCAGAAGTTCTCGTGACTCCCCGAAGAGAATGATGCCGACGATGACTGTCCCCACTGCACCAATGCCGGTCCAGATCGCATAGGCGGTGCCGATGGGCAGTGTCTGAAGTGATTTTGAAAGGAAGTAGAAGCTGCCTCCCATCAGGGCGATGGTGAAAACAGACGGGAGCAGTCGGGTGAATCCTTCGGTATATTTGAGGCCGACAGCCCATCCCGTCTCCATAATGCCTGCTGCGAGAAGGAAGAGCCATGCGTTTTGTGCCATACCCTATCTGTCTTATTCTGATACGGCATGGACTTTTCCCGGATTTTCCTGGATTTTTTCCGATTTTCCCCGTTTTCTCCGATTTTCCCCGTTTTCCCCGAGATTTTTCCCGGACTGTCAACGGTTCATCCCGCCCCTTTCTTTTTTGGGTACCTGTTTGAGCTGATGGATACTGAATGCACCTTACTCTTTATATTTGGCCCTTTGCCATGTCCCCTGTTCTTTTCAATGACCGGGTTCTGGCAGAGCGGAAAAATAGTACCCTGTCAGATTTTGCGGCTGACTGTCAGCGCCTGCACTGGATGGGGATGGCCTGAGTGATCGCATCTATGGTGGAGTACGACATATTGCTACACGATATCTTATGGATCCAGAGATACAGCAGATAATAGACGATTTCCTCGTCAACAAAGAAGGCGTGTGTGATGGTATCATGGATGACTTTGAGCGGATGCTCGGGCTGATGCCGTTTATCCTGCCCATTCTCAGGGAACGGCCCGAATCCTTTGCGTTTAACATGCTCGGGGATCTCTACACCTTTAACCCGGAATCGATGGACCGCAGGACAACCGAGTTGATAGCCGTTTCAGCCGCCGCTGCCATTGGGGCGAATGCATGCCTGAAGGTTCATATCGGTGCTGCTCTCAAAGAGGGCGCAACCCGTGACCAGATCCGGGACACCATCAGCATTGCCGGGCTCATCAGCAAGACCGGCGTTCTCGCCTCGTCCTACCGGGTGATGCGGGACGCGATCCCCGATGGGAAATAACGCTCCCTGAAGACAGGTGATGTGGGACGTGATTCCCGATGGGAAATAACGCTCCCTGAATGCGGGTAATGCCGTCACTGCCTTATCCTTGGATTTATGGAGAGAGGCGGAACGGTTCCGTTGCGTCCGGAATAGCGTCAATGGACGGGGCATAGGGTTTGATGTCGAGGACGGGCGTCCCGTCAAGGGCATCGAGCCCCGCCACCCGGATGGTCCGCCCGGTGACACTGATTATCTTTCCGATGTCAAGGCCTATCGGGTTCGGGCGATCCGGGGAGCGGGTGGCAAAGACCGGCCTGCTCCCCTTCATCCATGGCGGGTGTGCGGTGAGGGTGTTCCTGTTGGCCCGGTCAAACCAGAGGAGGACAAAGAGGTGGCTTACACCTGCCAGATCGCCGATGCCGTCCTGGTACTCTTCGTTGATCTCAATATCCATCTCAGCCTCAGGAATAAGGCGTCCCTGCCGGGGGGCGTCACCGCGAACCTGGTAAGGGGAGCGGACGATGCCTATGGGGTGTACTTCTGCTGTGTTCATCAGTGCTCCAGGGACAGATACCTGCATCCTTACCCCGGGCAGACATCTGTTTTACATAACACATGTTCTTCCCACGCCTAAATCTTACGATGTTCATTTTTTGTGTTACTGATACCGGGGGGTGGGTCAGTTGGGTAGTTGGTGGTTGGTAGTTGGTGGTTGGTAGTTGGTGGTTGGTAGTTGGTAGTTGGTGGTTGGTAGTTGGTAGTTGGGTAGTTTGGATAGTTGGGTAGTAGGATTTTTCTGTTTTTCTCACCCGCTTTGTCCTGCTGGAGAGGGTCTGTGCAGCACTCTCTCGCCACCTCATACATCAGTGGTGATGCAGAAATGTCCTCTTTGAGGGCTTTAATTATCCTTTCTGGATTATCAGGGTCTTGGATTAACTTTCTCGTGGCACATCCGGAAATGACTTCATAAACCGCCTATGGGTATATGTTCCAAAGCCACTCCAGCACCTGCTCTCCATCAAAGCCCGGCAGGTGACCAAAGTCTCCTTGTGCTGCAGCACGACGGTTCTGATTTTTGCTGTCCCCAGTGTTCAATTCTGATGCCGGAGAACATTTCCTGCTGGTACATGTTTGCCCGGTCATTGGCGACGACGATGGCGACGACGATAACGTAGAAGACGGCGAAGAAGATGGCGGCGACAACGTAGAAGACGGCGAAGAAGATGGCTACGACAATGTTGGGTTTGCAACCCGGAGTCACATATCGTGTATGCAAGGTGTTTTGCGAGGGCGGCAGAGCGTTCCCCTTTGACCAGTTCGCAGAATGAAAGGCAGCGGATATCATGAATGAGGCTAAAATTGAGTTTAAATTCCAATTTTTTTGGCGAATAGATAACGTGCTGATGCCTTTTGTATTCGGTTAATCTTGTTAAATCCGAAACGTGTGCGATTTTTGAAAATAACCTAAATTTTTTGGGCGTTTGTTGATACCTACCGAAATACAGAGTTTTTCATGGATACGTATGAGATGGTCATCTGACATCTGCATCAGTGGGTGTGCCTTTCGGCGGAAATGGCAGACGACTGCATGATGACGCGGGTTGACCATTCACGACAGACTGTACCGGTGGAAAACGTGTAACGCACCGCTCCATCTTCCACCCTCTACCCATGTAGGGTGGGTGCCGGTGTCTGCAATCATATGTCCATGAGGATATATCATGCAAAAAAAATTATTTGCACTTGAATTCGGCGAACGTGGTGTCGTCTGTGAGATTCGCACGTCTGTTCACGACCTGAACTGCATGGGCGTCCGGGTGGGCAAAGAGCTAACGATGATCACCAAACAGCCCATCAAGGGACCGGTGGTCGTCCTCCTTGGTGAGATGGAGGTTGCAATTGGCCTGGATCTCGCGGCACAAATCCTTGTTGACGTCATTGGGTCGGATGTATAACGGAGATTCGCATATGACAGAATCGACAAAGAAAAAAATAACTGTTCTCATGGTCGGCAACCCAAATGTCGGCAAGAGTGCGCTGTTTAACCGGATGACCGGGGCAAATGCTGTTGTCTCAAATTATCCCGGCACAACGGTTGACTTCACCCTGGGCACCCTCATTGAGGGGGGGCAGTCCTATGAAATCATTGACGTGCCCGGTACCTACTCCCTGGAACCACGGGACGCAGCAGAGGAGGTGGCGGTTCGGATGCTCAGGGACTATCCGGATGCCGTTGTGATGATCGTTCTTGATGCAACGAAGATCGATCGGGGTCTCTACATCGCCCTTGAGGTGATGGAGCAGGGTATGTCCTGCATCGTCGCGGTCAATATGATAGATGCCGCTCATGATAAGGAGATCCTGGTGGACATCGCAGACCTCCAGAAGGTGCTGGGTGTACCGGTCGTTGCGACAAGCGCCATCAGCGGTAAAGGTGTCCGTGACCTCGTGGGTCTGATCCGCAAGGCACAGGTCGCAGATCTGGATATGATTGTAAAACGGCTGAACGGTGAAACACTTGATAAAATACCCGTTGGCGGCTGTGGTGGCTGCGGCGGATGCGGGGGGTGCTGAACGAATGGTTCTTTCGACTGACAC
>CAZFXY010000077.1:0-4393 GCA_964523185.1 uncultured Methanoculleus sp. | reverse complement strand
ATTGGTGTCGTGCTCCCGGCGATACTCATCTTCTACCTGATGATGACCGTTCTGGAGGATTCCGGATACCTGCCGAGGCTTGCGGTTCTTGTGGACTCTGTTTTCCACCGGATTGGGCTGCACGGCTATGCGATTGTGCCCGCCATTCTTGGGCTCGGATGCAATACGCCTGCGGTGACCGCCACCCGTATTCTGGAGACGCGAAAGCAGCGGTTCATCATGATGTCTCTCCTTTCCATTTTTATTCCCTGCGGAGCGCAGCTGGGTGTGATGCTGGCGGTCATCCCTGATATGATCGGTTTGGTCTTCCTCTGTCTGATTGGGGGTTTCTGCCTGGTTGGATATATCTTAAACAAGGTGATTCCGGGGGAAAATCCTGAGATCCTTCTGGATGTGCCCCCCTACCACTGGCCGATAAAGGAGAATGTGATAAAAAAGATGTGGAACCGGACAAAGGGTTTCCTGAAAGAGGCAGTACCCTTTGTGCTTTTAGGTGTCCTTATCGTGAACCTGCTCTATCTGGGAGGTGTCATTCAGACGCTTGCGGCCTTCTTTGAACCGCTCTTTGTCACCTGGTTTGGTGTACCAAAAGAGACCGTCGGGCCGCTTATTGCAGCATTCCTGAGAAAAGATCTCGCCATTGCACAACTGTCGGTCATCCCGATGACGGCATACCAGATGTTTGCATCGGTGATGCTCATCTCCATCTACTTCCCCTGTATCGCGACGTTTGCTGTGATGCTGCGGGAAGGGTGGAAAGAACTCTGTGCGGCGCTCGTCGTGCTCTTTGTGGTAGTCTTTGCATATGGGGGACTCATCCACGCCATTGGCATCCTTCTGGGGGTGGCATAATATGGAACAGAAAAATACGATATCAGGTATATACATCGGATTGCTAGGCCTTGCGACACTGGCATTCGGCCTTGCAGACATCCTTGTCTGGGCTGGTATCAGTCCCGGATTCCAGGTTGGAATACTCGAAATTGCGGGAGATGACTTTTTCCGCTGGGCATGGGGCGGCGTTATTATGGTCTTTGCCGGTCTCTTTATGCTTGCAGGCAGCAGAAAAGCCCTTTCACTGGAGCAGTTTGCGAAGGTGACCCTGGGTAGCGTTCTTGTCTGGGTTATTGCCGGGACAGATATCTTTGCCCGGTTCTGTGAAAATATCCCTGCAGGGGAAGAGGCGCCGGAGTTCTTTAACTCTGTTGTTGGGTTCATTGGCGGGTTTGCCCCTCCATACTCGCCTGCTATGCTCCTCCTGCCGTTCACGCTGGTTATCGCCTACCTGCTGTATACACAGGCGTATGATACAGAATAACCCGGTGTGTCGCAGGCACATCACCTATTTTTACAGGATATGTCTTCACTTGATATAATTTCGCTTAATATATTTTTACTGGATATACGTGGAAAAAAATGGAGAATGGATTCGTCATTAGGCATCTGAGCAGGAGGGCTGAGGATTATCTGGAAGCAATTCTTAATGTTACTCTTGAGAAGGGATATGCCCGGACAACAGATGTCGCGAGAGAACGGGAGATCAGCCCTTCCAGTGTTGTTGAGATGTTCCGGAAACTTGATGCCCTGCACCTCGTCTGTTACCGGAGGTATGAGGGAGTGGTCTTTCTCCCGGAAGGCAGAGAGATTGCCGAAGAGATCAAATACCGGCATGATACCCTGAAGCAGTTTCTTTTGATGATCGGAGTATCAGAGGATATCGCTGATGCGGATGCTTGTTTCATGGAGCACGAGTTGCATCCTGATACCGTGCGCCGGATACGTCATTGCATTGCATGTATGGAGGAGAATCCTTCAATTTGCCACCTGATTCAGCGACGCTTGGATGTCCCTGTTCGTTGAATAGCGAAAGGAAATTGTCCGGGTGTGTGGATTGGCATGATACAAAAAATGATTTTTTTCCTGATATTGCACACTACCTGATATTGCACACTACCTGATACATCGATTTCGTAGATGGGTTGGTAAAAAAGGAGTGATGCGGTCTGCTGAAAGGACGATGCCCCGGCTCCTTTTTTTGTGTATGCGGGGGTATTCTCAAAGCCTCTCAGTGGGTCCACTCAATGATCCTGATATCAGGACCGACCGCCCTGATGACGGCGTCCCGCATGTTTACATAATGCGGGCAGGGATATCCGATGGGGTTGCCTTTTGAGATGCAGGATGCAAAGACAATTGCCTCGGCACCCCGTTCAACAAGCATCTTTGCCCGAGGTATGGCCCGCTTTCCCGGGCACCCGCCGCAGGTGATAAACCCGACGATATCGACAGGACCGGTCTCTGCAAAGGCGCCTCTCCCTTCTGCGGTTATTTTAAAGTCTGTTGTCCCCGGGCAGATATCTTCTGTCATGAGGCAGCGGATGATGCCGACTTTCATGGTTGATCACAGAATCTGTGTGGCGAGTCTGCTTAAACATATGGATGGGAGTATTTGTTAAAAACCTCCCGGATCATGGTATGTTCTCTTCGGAAATTACGGCAATATCCGAACAATATTTGCAATTCCCTTCATATCAGAGATTTTTTGGGGCAGAGTACATGCTCACCGAAGAACAGAGATAATTGGTATGATACAAACGAAACAATCTCCAATTCGGAGACGGCATCAGAACAGCACTGTGCCCATCGGTTTGGAAGGGGGCGTGGTACGATGACCTGCCAAAGCAGTATACGGGGCATTTCATCATTTGATTATCTGCCGGATGTACTCTATGGATTGCTCTTCCCCGACTCTGTAGAAACCAGTGCACGAAATGGTGCTGACGCCCCGGTTATGGATAAGCACCAACCTGGGCAGGTATGAACGGAGTTCTTTGTATGAGTAATATGACATTGTATCCAGCGGAGTGGGTAGACATACCTGGTCTTTCTCCCTGGGTGGGGGGTGGAACTATTGTGACCTGATACATTGGTTACCATGGGTGCACTGTCCGGGCACGTGCCCCATGGGTGGTCATGGGGATTTCTTGCCGGATGATCATTTCCCCCATGCAGCAACACACAAAACCCGCACTTTCACACCTTGAATGCTTTGTACTTGCACCAGAGTATCAAATCATCCTCTAACACATATACCACCTCTGCACCCAGAGGTTCTCTCTTCCGGCAGAGTACCTGAACACCATCAGTATCTGTGGTGTGCCGGCCCCGTCAATACCGACAAATACATGAGGGTATTCCCTCTTTTATGTGTTATTTTGCTTTTTATTTTACTTTTACTGTGATTTTTGCTTTTAATTTCGCTTTTGCTCTATGTTTTGCCTGTAATTTTGATTTCGCTGTAGTTTTTGCCTTTAATTTTGATTTTGCTGTAGTTTTTGCTTGTAATTTTGATTTTGCTGCAGCTTTCTATTCATCCCATTGATGGGTACCCTTTGTTCTGCACGTTGTGCGCATTTGTGCGTATTTGTTTCAAAAATTTCGGTTTTTCACATAATTTCCGAACTTATCTCTGATTATAGAAAAAAACCGAATCTCTTTGGGCGTTCATTGATACCAACCGAACCACAGAAAGTATAGCAGATAGTTTATGATCCTGAATGAATTACATCCTGGTGAACGCGGACGCGTCACGGGGATAGATGGCGGACACTGTCTTCGGCAGAGGCTGGCCCTGCGGGGCATTGCGGAAGGGTGCACGCTTACTATGGTATCATCATCATGTGGGCCGGTAGCGGTGGAGTTCAGGGGGAACACGGTAGCCCTCGGGCGCTGCATGGCCCGCCAAATACAGATCGTAAAGGTTGAATAATGCTGACTGAACTATCAAATTTGCCGTTTGGTGCAACAGCCATCGTTCAGGAGATTCGCACGTCCACCCATGATCTAAACTGCATGGGGCTCCGGATAGGTAAGGAACTAAAGATGATCACCAAACAACCCATCAAGGGGCCCGTCGTTGTCCTTATTGGCGAGTTGGAGATTGCAATGGGCCTTGAGACAGCGGGACGGATTATGGTAGAGACCGGGACAGATGTATGACCGGCAGGGAAGCGGATGCGATCGTCGATCTCCCGAAAGGGGGAACGATCGTTCTGATGCTCGGTAACCCGAATGTGGGTAAGAGTGCTCTTTTTAACCGTATTACCGGTGCAAACGCCGTTGTCTCAAACTATCCCGGCACGACGGTAGACTTTACCAGTGGCACCTTCATCGAAGGTGGGCGTACTTACACTATCATCGATGTGCCCGGCACCTATTCCCTTGAACCGCGTGATGCGGCAGAAGAGGTGGCCGTCCGGATGCTCCGAGATTATCCGGATGCGACCGTGATGATTGTGCTTGATGCCACAAAGACTGACCGGGGCCTGTACATTGCCCTTGAGGTGATGGAACGGGGCATGCCCTGTATTGTCGCGGTCAATATGATGGACGC
>CAZFXY010000076.1:0-8688 GCA_964523185.1 uncultured Methanoculleus sp. | reverse complement strand
AAGGGCCTGTGGACTCGTGAACAATAGTTTGGGGGATGAAGCAGGAAGCCTCTGGATCTTTAGCCCAGAGGTAGTTCACGAAGCTTGAAAATTACCTCACCGACCTTTTTGGGGTACAGGTCGATCTTGTCCTAAAAAATGCACTCCGCCCAAATATCGGAAAATATGTCTTACGTGAGGCGGTGTACGCCTGAAAAATTATTCGGAATTCTTCACAATTTTTCACACATTTCCAATCCCCATAAATACGCCCATTTTACCCTCAAATTCCCCAATCCATGAGTCAAAAAAGGGCGGTAAAAGGAACCTGGAAAACCCCGGGAAAATTTATTCCGCCAGCGTTCCGCCAGAACCGTTCAGTCAATCATCATACCCGGAACAGGCCAGGGTCCGTCATCATACTGTTTGTAGCCATCACCGCCGAAGGAGGGAAGACTGATCGTGCCATACACCGTTTCCGGATGCGTTAAACCGCTTACCACCATTTTTGTGCGTGAGACCGTATAGAGCACATCATCCATATACAAAGACCGCAGGACAGCGTCTGAGGCGCCCCGGTAATACCCGGACTGCGGGTCTGCACCGTGCGTCACGGTGCCTTTCAACACAAAGCCGGTCTGCGGCGTCAGCCCATAGACATAGGCACCCTGCCATGAACGTGTCGAGTACGCATCATAACCCCTGCCGGTGATGGGGACTTTCACGATTTCATCCACCGGAAGAACGAGAAGATGCTTTGATGCATCAAAGAGGAATGCCTTGTGATCGTGCAGTGCCTCAGAATCTGTGCCGGGAAGGCCAATTTCCACCCGGCTAACCTCTTTCGGGTGATTCACATCTGCGACATCGAAGAGTGCCATCTTCAGCCCGCCGGTGGTAAACCCGCCCCACTCATTGGCAACGGTCTCTTTGCCGATGCCAATGATATGTGTGGCATCATACGGATGCAGGTAGTCGGAATAGCCGGGAATCTTGAGTTCGCCCAGAACGGCCGGGTGCTTTGGGTCTGAAAGGTCGATGACAAAGAACGGATCCATCTCTTTAAAGGTGACCGGATACAGTCTGTCCTCAATAAACCGGGCGGCATATATTCTCTCGTCCGGGGCAAGATACTCGAGTTTTCCCTTCATTGTCAGGTCAGCATCAAGGACGTAGACATTGTTGTGCTGTGTATAGGCGTCGCGTACCCATCCGTGTACCGTTGTAGCAACCCTGAGGTTGCCCTGGTATTCATCGAGAGAGAACTGATTTAACAGTCTGCCGGGGAAGGTGCCGGTGGCTGCATAGGAGATTTTGCCCTTTTCTACCGAGAACCGGTGCACCACGGATTGTTCACGGGGTTCTGCAGGTGCCTCCCGAAATTCGTTCCATATTCCTCCCGAATAGGGCTGCTGCCAGGTATAGGCGATAAAGATATTGTCCTGAGATGCATAGAGCGTGGACCCGTATCCCAGCAGGAATGACTCTGCATCAGTGAACGAACCGTCACGGATGTCAAATGAGGTGATCGTGGTAAACTGCCATGAATACCCCACCATATCCGGCACTGATACCGAAGGCTGTGCAATGCGTGTGTCGCCGTCCCGCACCTCAGGCATCAGCACCATATCCCCATGACGCACGAGAGATGCATGGGTAAAGAGGTAGACGTCTGTTCCTTTCAGACGCCCGTCATAATACGTGCCGTCCACGGTGAGATCACGGATGATTGCCGGCTTTTTTCGGTCGCTGATATCATACACATAGCCATGCGTCACCGTCCGGGTAGAAGGGATGGGTGTCGCACTCTTTTCGGGATGTATAAATTCTGTTTCACGGAGGGTTGAAAAGACCACAAGCCGGTCACCTGATAGAAACAGGGCTGAGGGAGTGCCGGGAATCAGTGTATCAGAAAGAATGTCTGCGTTAGATGGCGGATATGCGTCGACGATCACCAACCGCCCACCACTGATCAGATAGATATATTTTGCGTCATTTTTAATGAAGTCGGCTTCATCGACTCCTTTCACCTGTACATTCGTGGATGAGTATGCCCCCGCCTCCCCTGTACCGGACGACGCACCGTTTACCGCCTGCAAAAGCCCTTCCCCCGGTGCCGACATCACGGCACTGTCCATACCTGCTGCCTCAGAGGCACCTTTGGTATTTCCACCGAAGATGCCTGAATAACCGGTTGAATACCTTGTTTTTTCCTGTGGCATGCTGTCCAGATATGCAGTCAGTGCGGATGCTGAGGAAAATACCTGCATACCGATCCCATTCACGGGTTCAAAAGGTTTTTCAACAAGAATACCGGCTCCAATGATGACACAGATAACAATGATACCTGCACCGAAGAGAGCCCGGATGATGTTTCGATTCATATGTTTTTTCACCCTCCAATTACATCTTAATGAGGTTCTATTGGAGAATGGGTGATAATTACTTATCTTTGACTTCGAATCCTTTCGCACCTATTCGTGGATGACAAAAATGCTCATGACTCGTGGGGGGGTTATGGTAAGAAATGCCGGGACACATGGGGGGTCATGTAAAGAAAAACCCGGTGTTTGTCAGAATTTAGAGTTCAATTTCAATTACCTTCGCACCAGGAGCATTTTTCCGAATGCTCGCAATACCCTTCATGCACGATGCCTTGGAGGAATATCCCTGCCCAATTGCAATGGTCTGCCCATTTGCAGCTTTTAGGCGGAACCGATAATCTCCGGAGCGGTCCTGATAAATTTCAAATTTCCCATGAGGCACGTAATCACCACCCAGAATATGGATAGCCGACATATAAATGTTCGCCGAGCATACCCCGTACAAAACGGTCAGAACCCTATTTTTCAAGGGTTTGCTGGTATGTTGGTGAAAAGAGAGTGCCCGGCGTAGTGTGCGCCGTACCTTGGTATTTCTCGGTTTATCTGGAGGGACAGGCATCTACGCGTCACATGCAGTTGTAAGCGAGTGCCGGTACATTTGGTTTCCTTACATCGGCGGCATGGGCGAAAGCGCCGTTATGCGATGAATCAAAGAGACCGGGAAACGGAAGAGCCAACTGAATGGTTGTTCTCTCCCTGTGTCTTCAATGTCTTCACCACCTTTACCGCTTCCACACAGATCCATGAGCATGTACACTACACATTCGGATAACAGGGCTCTCCGCGATTCTGTGTGGTAAAATAAACCGATATGGGGTGAAATTATTCGCTGCGTTAGAGTCGGTGATATCACCATTGGAGTCTTCATAGTAGGCAGAGAACGCCATTATTTTTCAACGGGTATTGATGGTATCATCTCAAAATCCCTGTGCACAAAGAGATGCCATAATCGCCCTCATTTGTTTTGGCATAGCATCTTTGGTATCGGTATCGATACCCCTTGAGTGGTGGAGAAACGTTTTTAGGATTTGGCCGGCTGCTCTCTGCAGAACCGTGGCATAAAACCAATACGGCAAGGGGATGTGCCAACCGCTTTTTCAGCCGGAAAGGGCGAGATATCCGGGAAACAGCCCCATTAGCATCCTTCCTTTTTTGTTGCTCACATTTAGCTAATCTTATATCGATCAAATATATCTGGTTCAGACAGGACGTACTCCCTCTGTCCTACTATTCCGGTACAACGGTATACAGGAGAAAAAGTCACATGAAACACATTCTTATTGGTATGTCGGTTCTCTTTCTGGCCACATTCATCCTCTTTTCGGGATGCAGCACTACCCAGGAGAGCACACAGACAGACGACACGCAGGTTCAGATGGAGGCAGTCGCAAAAGAGTTGACTCAGTCTATTGACAACGGTCTTAATGATGTCAAATCAGGAATTCACTCCAATTCCCTTGCTCTCTCAGAATTTGGACTGAGCGGGGATGCGGCTGAAAAAACCCTCTCCGAAAACCTGCTGAACTATCCGTGGGCCCAATCTTCCCTTGTCATCTCAAAAGAGGGAGTTGTTGTAACAGCGGTTCCTAAGAATTATGCAGAGATAATAGGCGAGGATTTAGGCTGGCAGTCGCAGGTGCAGACGGCAAACAGCGAGCAAAAACCGATGGTCAGTGATCTCTTCACAATGGCCGAAGGATTTACCGGAATATCGCAGAGTTACCCAATATTTTCAGAATCCGGTGATTATCTTGGGTATACTGATATCACATACCGTTCGGAAACATTCCTTGGAAGGCAGATTCTGCCGATAATGGAAGGTACACCCTATGATGTCTGGGTTTCGCAGACAGACGGGACATTAATCTACGACACCAAAAAGGAAGAAATCGGCAACAATCTCTTATCTGACCCGATGTACAAGGACCCTGTTCTTCAGGCGGTGCTCACCCGTATTATACAGGAACCGTTTGGTTCAGATGAATACACATTCTCAGACAAAAACTGGAGCAAAAATGTCACGAAAAAAGCAGTCTGGGAGACAGCCGAAATTGACGATGTAAAGTGGAGAGTTGTTGTAACCTACTCTGATAACAGAAGTGAAGGTGAACCAACAGGTCTTTCCCCAGACAGATTGGACGCGATTGACGCCCGCTATGAAAACCTCACCGCCTTTGTTGAAAGTGCCGCACTATATGCAAAGGAAAACGGAAAAGAAGCTTCATTAAAAGAGTTCAATGACGTAAACGGGGAATTTATCCAGGGGGAACTCTACATCTTCGCGTATGAAACTGACGGTACAGCAATCTCTCTTCCCTACCAAAAGGAGCTTTTGGGAACGAACCGTCTTGATATTCCGGATTCAAACGGTGTTTTATTTATTAATGCAATACTCGTTGTAGCATCGGATGGCGGCGGTTCACTGTATTATATCTACCCGAATCCCAAAGACGACTACAAAAATGCGTTCAAACTCTCGTATGTAGTGCCGGTTGATGACGAATGGTGTGTCGGTGCAGGTATCTATCTCCCAGAATTTCCTGCAGAATTTAGTGATGCAGAAAAGGATGAACTGGTAAAGCGTGTAAAGGCCGCCCGTGATTATGCACAGGAAACCGGCCGCGAACAGGCTGTTTCTGACTTCAACGATCTTAACCAGACCTTTGCAGACGGCACCGACTATATTTTTGCATACGACTACGAAGGGAACACACTTGCCCTGCCCTTCCAGCCGGAAGTCATTGGCATAAACCGGTTGGATTTTGGTGACACATACGGGGTAAAAATAATTCGGCTGGAAATTTCCGCTGCAAAGAACGGTGGTGGATTTGTCTATGTTGAATACTTTAATCCTGATACCGGTAATACCGGGTTCAAGCTTTGTTACGTTGAACCGGTCGATGACGAATGGCTTGTCGGCTCAGGTATGTATACACAAAATCTGTGATCTGCGGATAAACACGCATTTCATCTCTTTTTTTAACGCTGATTCCGGTTTCCACGAAGAAAATGAAAGACTTCACACGCGGTAATGACAGAGATTGTGTGATAATTTTCATCTACTCCCTGCATAACATGGGATATTATCCGGTATGCCATCCCGGACGGCCTTTTCATACGTTTTCATGCTTTAGCCCACTCCCATGCTTTATATCCCCGGACTTTAATGAGATATTCTGCTTTTTCCCACCGGGATGAGAATCTTAATGTGTTTGAAGACAGTAACATCCCTGCTATTACCCAAAACGTTTCGTATGATCCCTTTTCAGGGGTTACGCGTTCATCAGAGGTTACGATAATGAGATTTACCTACGGTATTGATGACAAACCCAAACCAGCATCCCTCATAATTTTCGGCCTGCAATGGCTGGCAGTTAGTGTGCCTGCAATCCTTATCATCGGTAAGGTGGTGGCCGGCCTCTATGGAGGATCAGCCATTCCTTACCTTCAGAAACTCTTTCTTTTGACCGCCATCGTGCTTTTGATGCAGATCTATCTGGGTCACAAACTTCCCCTTGTAGTTGGACCTGCGACCGTGCTTTTGATAGGTATTCTCGCAAGCCTTGATGCAGGGTTTGCAGCTATTAATGCGTCGATTCTGATTGGAGGAGTCCTGCTTGCAGTGCTCGCAGCAGCCGGTCTTTTTAAGTATTTAATGCGTCTCTTTACTCCCCGGGTGATCGCCGTTGTGTTAATGCTCATTGCTTTCACCCTCGCTCCTGTCATCCTCGATCTCATGGTCGATGGTGGTGGTAGTGTACCGGCGACCTATGCATTCCTCTTTGCCCTTGCATTTGCTTTCATTCTCTTTGTTGCCAATGGACGTCTAAAGGGGATATGGAAATCTACCCTGGCACTCTGGGCAATAATCCTCGGTAGCCTGGTCTATATTCTCATGTTTGGTGCTGTTACTCTGCCTCCCGAAGGCATTGCAGCGATTGCGTTCCCCGGTGAACTGCTGGCACCCCTCGCCATGCCCGGTATTGGGGTTCTTGCAGCATTCCTGATCTGCTTTCTCGCTCTTGCCATCAACGATCTTGGATCCATCCAGTCAGTAGGTGGCCTTCTCAAAGCAGATAAGATGGGCGAACGCACGAACTGTGGGGTGACCGTCACTGGTATTGGAAACGCCCTGGCAGGTCTCACGGGGGTGATAGGCCCGGTGAACTTCTCGCTGAGTCCAGGCGTCATCGCTGCTACCGGATGTGCATCCCGATTCGCTCTTGTCCCGGCAGGTTTGGCGCTTGCACTCATGGCCGCATCTCCGCTTGCCATCGGTTACCTTGCCAGCATCCCCGGACCTGTTATCGGGGTCGTCCTCGCCTATGTTATGGCCGCCCAGATTGCAGCAGGGCTTATGGTGGGACAGGAGAGCAGTGCGGTTAAGACGTTCGATGAAGGGCTGATAGTCGGTGTGCCTCTCATCCTCGGGACAGTGGTGGCGTTCCTGCCTGATCTTGTCGCCGCAGGATTCCCTGCGACCCTCAGACCTTTGATCACGAATGGTTTTGTTATCGGGATTGTAGCGGTCCTGGTTCTTGAGCATCTCGTGTATCGTAAGAAACCCGAAGATAACATTGAGTCTTAGTGTGGTAACACCACATCCTTTTTTTAAAGATGCAAGAGATCGTTTCCCGCAGTTCCATACGTTACATGGATCTATGGTTAGACCACAAAAGGAATATTTACCCAATTGTTTAATTAACGTTTTAACTAATAAGAAGATAGACACACATGAAGATCTACCTTGATGTCTGCTGTTTTTTAGAGACCATTCGATGATCAAACCTCATACCGGATTCGAATGGAAGCTGAAGCAGTCATTGAAATCCTCAACAGATGCATGGCAGACTGGAATCTTATAGGAAGTGAGATTATCGAATATGAGATTGAACAAATGCCAAATGAGGAACGGATTGAGGCGATCAAGTCTTTTCTTACCTTCGCGGGTGAAAGGGTTATGATTGACAAAAAAATCATTACACGTGCTCACATGTTCCATGGTATGGGAATTGACACGTTTGATGCTTTGCACCTGGCATCTGCTGAGAGTGTTGGTGCAGTCTTTTTATCAACCGATGATTCTCTCATCAGACATATTAATAAGCATAATGATACAATTCACCTTGAAGCAAACAATCCACTGATGTGGCTTATGGAGGAGGAAAATGGAAACAAAAACACTGAATGAAGTCAGAATTCGGGGATTCGAACGGTTAGTACATAATCTCGGACCCACAGATGCAATACGGTTCATCCAGAGTTATTCCCATGGCGGTGGAGATTATACGAAAAGCCGTAAAAAATGGCTTGAAACAGACTTTGATACCGTTGTTGAAGGCATTATGGAAAAGCGGAAAAATACCCAAACGTGATCTGAATCCGATTCTGTTGAATATTGGCCCCGTATGGATATTTTCCGGTAAAAATGGTGAACGAGTGATTGTCCATCAGGGAACTCTGTTTTTTTGCAACGACTTTGCCCATGTTAGTCTCTTTTGTTTCCCAATCCCCTGAATATGAAAATATACTCATTGCCTGCTTTCTGCTTCGATAATAATCCCTTATTTTCAAGATGCAAGAGATCACTTCTCGCAGTTCCATATGCGACACGGTACGTTTCGGCAATCTCTTTGATTGTTATTGGTTTATCTGGATTTTTGATGAGGAATTTAATTATCTCAGCCTGTCGAAGATTCAGTCCATCAGTATCCTGGAGAATTGATACGGTCTGTTTGTTTTCACGTTGTTTTTTCCCGATATATGTTTGAATAGTATCAACAGCGGTTTTTACCGCGTTGAGATTATACCGAATAAAATACGTGAGGTCATTTTCATCACTTTCGGTATATTGATAGGCCAGTTTATACTGCCCTTTCGTATCCTTTATCGCTCTGGATACTGCCATATACTCAAAGAGCCAGTAGTCTTTGCGAAGCATGTACCAATAAAAAATACTTCGTGCACATCGACCATTTCCATCATTGAATGGATGGATATACCCTATCAGGAAATGAAGGATAATGCCTTTTATTACCGGATGAATGAATTCCTCATCGTCATTGTTTGCAAAATTACAGAATTTTTCGATGAGTTCTTCAATCAATGTGAAATCAGGAGGGGTATGCAGGATATTTCCCCGCACATCAAAAACCCTGATTTCATTGTTGTCCCTGAATTTCCCCTCATCGTTTGAATCTTCGAGAGTATCACGGGTAATCATCGCATGAATTTTTAGGATTAATTCCGGGGTTAAATCTTCATTTTTTATGTGGGTAATATGTGTCATAGTGAGGTAAGTATTCAGGATCATCATGTCGTCTTT
>CAZFXY010000075.1:8525-8693 GCA_964523185.1 uncultured Methanoculleus sp. | reverse complement strand
TCGCTGATGCACAGCGGCAGGATTCGATGGAACGGTGAAACCCTACGGGTGCAAGTCAGAACAGGGCAACAGGGTCGTCCGG
The DNA here is from genome assembly GCA_964523185.1 of uncultured Methanoculleus sp. Taxonomy (GTDB): domain Archaea; phylum Halobacteriota; class Methanomicrobia; order Methanomicrobiales; family Methanomicrobiaceae; genus Methanogenium. The sequence goes on along the minus strand of CAZFXY010000075.1, from coordinate 8,611 downwards.
GCCTGCCCGGGTATGGCGCGTAGCTGAATGTCGCATAGAAACAGAATGGGGCTTACTACTCCCACTCATTCTTCATTACTAACAAT
>CAZFXY010000075.1:0-8425 GCA_964523185.1 uncultured Methanoculleus sp. | reverse complement strand
TCTCCAGTGCTAACAATTCTCCAGTGCTAACAATTCTCCAGTGCTAACAATTCTCCAGTGCTAACAATTCTCAGTGCTAACAATTCTCCAGTGCTAACGTTCTCTACCGCTAAAAAGATTTATACCGGTGTACCATAAGGTATCATGAGGAAGTGCTAGACATGAATAATACCGATTATTTTTCTGGATATATCCTGAAACTAAAGAATGAATGCCCCCTTCCTGACGAAAAAGCCGGACATACGATTGCCTCCATGCTCATCGGATACCGGATGGGACTATTTGACCGTGCGGTTACTCAGGGTGAAAAGGCGTTGAGGTTGTTGAAAAAATCGGGTACATTTCCCGGAGCTCTGTCCCAGGCAGTTATGATCGTAGCAAGCGATGCACGGGAAAAAATGCCTGAACAGGTGACCATTAAATCGAGTTTTGACTGGGAAGGAGGCGATCCTTCAGATGATAGTTCCCAAACACTCACCGATGTTGATGATACTGAGCATACATTCAGTACGGACAGCATGAAATGGCTCATTGTGGCACTGCCTAAAGACAAAGAGGATATCCGTGATGCATACATGCTTGATACCGCTCTGATGCTCTTATATGGGGTAACCGTCTGCTCGTCGCCGATGGATGAACAGGCAATGGAAGAGCATCTCTATGAATATCTCATCCAACGTCTTGGACTATATCGGGAAGAAGGGGAGGACGGCGCCTAACAATTGAGTGGAAAAATATCCTTTAAGGGCATAAATTATATCCGTGGTTATCACCACTAATAATGATATGCATATTCCAACATCCGATGAGATTCGGGGAAAGCGTATCAAGGCAGGCCTGACGCAGTCCGATGTTGCAGAACGGGCAGGCTTTTCCCAATCCATGATCGCGCGGATAGAGGCAGGAACCGTTGATCCACGGGCAAGTACACTCCGCCGGATTATTGCCGTTCTCAATGAATCTGAAACATCCAGGACATCTGCCGGCGATATTATGACCATGCCTGTCATCAGCATATCTCCGGGAGACACGATCGAACACACGGTAGATGTAATGGAAAAGTATGGCATCTCACAAGTTCCGGTGATTAAACACGGTGTCCCAATTGGATGCGTATCTGAATCAGCAATCATCGGAGCAATGGAGAACGGAACAATTCAACATTCAATGAAAAATGCGGTTACAGAGATCATGGAAGAAGGATTCCCCACAGTCCCGCCATCTGAAAAAATAGAGACCATCGTTCACAGTCTCCAAAACCATCATGCCGTTCTTGTGGTGGATATGGGGAGAGTGATTGGGGTAATCACCAAACACGACTGTATACGACGCCTCTCCTAAATTTTTGATACCAGATCGCGAAGAACAGCTTCAGGATCGACTGCCTTCACAACACCTGATGCAAGAAGCACACCATCACTACCAAGGTCAAGTGCTGTTCTGACACATTCACCCGTACTGATCCCAGCTCCCGTCAGCACTTTCACCGACACGTTCACCGAGTGCACGGCTTCGACAGATTTTTCGATGATTCCCGGATCTGCTTTTGACACAGATACACCGCTCCCGATCAGCTCCGGGGGTTCAATGGCAATGTAATCAGGGCGGAAAAATGCCGCCGCACCACTTGTTGCAACATTGTTCGTGCAGATAACCGTTTCAAGGCCGGCCTTCTGTGCTGAACGGTTCGCAGCTTCAACATCTGCCAGAGTCAGCCTGCGTTCAGCATGATTAATCAGCGTCCCGGTAGCACCTGCTGCCCTCACGGCATCTGCAACAATATGACCAGTATGCGCTCCCGGAGAAACGCCATCAACATGCTGGGCAAAAACAGGCAGCGAGTAATGAACATGAAACGGATGAATATCCATATATCCCGGAGCCAGACCGATTCTGACATCATTCTCATGCGCTATTCGTTCTGCACTCTGTGCAATCTTCTGTGCATTGTGTCCAAATCCCTCTGCATAGGATTTCAGATTTATGAGAATGAACGGGGTAACCATTATATCACCTGCTAAAATTATTTCCCTTGTTTTTTGATCCGAATTACATCTCCAAGTGTTGTTGTCATTGCAGAGGCTTCGGAAATTTTCATGTCTCCATCAACTGATTCTATCAATTGAATCTCCAGGACCTTCTCAATCTTCTTCAACACCTGATCTTCCGGGATAAATCCTGTTTCAATTTTTTTAATGAGATTTTCCTTTTCTTTGATTTCGAGTGCGAGATCTTTCTGTTCCCATCCTTTTGTCATCCTGGCATCACGGATTTGAACATTGAAATCTTCGACAATATCCCCTTCCATCAGATCAAAGACATCGCGGGGCCTCCTTGCCGGTGGGTTTTTCACACCAGACTTTGGTTTGACTCCCGGAACTCTCGCACCCGCCGGTTTACTTATTTCCGTACCAAGCTTTGCACATTTCGGGCACACCCACATCTTAGCCCCACCAATCTGAACGAGAATTGGTTCGCCAGAAATAGATGTACCGCAAACTTCACATTCGGACATTTCAAATCGTAAACAAATTTATAGTCATATAACCAGATATACCTAATTGAGGATTCAAATGGGGGATTACTCAGTGCCAAAACCGGAAATCGGCGATGAAGACATGAAAGAGTACCTTCTAAACCGAATTGCTGCACTCGAATCGAAAAATATGCAGTTTAAAGAGCAGGTCCGCCAGCTCGATATTGATAAAAAGAACATCGAAAACCAAAAAATCCGTTATGAGCGCGAAATCAGAAAACTGAAGAGTGAAGTCGAGAAGCTCAGAAGCCCCCCTCTGGTTATCGGCACTATTTCTGATCTCGTTGATGAACAGCGCGTTGTTGTACAGAGCAGTGCCGGACCCCGTTTTATGGTACGGGTCTCAAATTTTGTGAAGCCAGAGGATTTGAAACCGGGGTTGAGGTGCACGATGAATCAGCAGTCACTCACTATTGTTGAGGTACTGCCAGAAGCATTTGACAGCCAGATTTACGGCATGGAAGTCGTTGTTTCTCCGGATGAGACATATGATGACATTGGCGGACTTGAAGAACAGATCCGTGAAATAAAAGAGGCTGTTGAACTGCCGTTAACCCGGCCGGATCTGTTTACGGCCGTAGGGATTCTGCCTCCGAAAGGAGTACTCCTATACGGCCCTCCGGGGACCGGTAAGACCCTCCTTGCACGCGCAGTGGCTCATGAAACGCAGGCACAATTTCTTAGGGTGGTTGGTTCTGAACTGGTTCAGAAGTATATCGGAGAAGGAGCCCGTCTTGTCAGGGAACTGTTTGAACTAGCGAAGAAAAATTCCCCTTCGATCATTTTCATCGATGAAATTGATGCAATTGGCGCAATGCGTAGCGAAGGCACCACATCCGGTGACCGGGAGGTTCAGCGAACCCTGATGCAGCTTCTGGCTGAGATGGACGGGTTTGAGTCGCGCGGGGATGTAAAGATCGTAGCCGCCACCAACAGAATCGACATTCTGGATCATGCACTGTTGCGTCCGGGGCGTTTTGACCGCATCATCGAAATACCGCTCCCCAACATTGAAGGAAGAGCGTCAATAATGGAAATTCATTCAGAAAATATGGCGCTTGACAGTGGAGTTGATCTCCATGAAGTTGCTGTTCTGACGGAAGGAAAGAACGGGTCTGAACTCCGTGCGGTCTGCACAGAGGCAGGTATGTTTGCAATTCGTGCTGAACGGACAATGGTGTATCAGTCAGACTTTATCAAGGCAATTGACAAGGTTACCTTTGATCTCTCCCATCACCCGAAGTGCAGCCCGTACGACAGTGCGATGTTTGCCTGAACACTCATATTTTTTCCATCTCTTCTTCAGAGCACCGGGCACGGAATGTGGTGTCCATTCCCGATTCAAAATCAGCGATAACATTCAGCGGGGTATCGGGCGTGATGGCAATCCTATCGATGACCGTGCGATATTTTATGCCAAAAAGTATCTCCCAGTCCCATCTCTCATCAACAGATTCTTCCCGTCCATAGATAATGCCTGCATATCCCGGAGTGCAGATAACGCCATTTGAAAGCAGACAGAGTGGTTGCGCTATATACCGCTGAATATACCATTTCAGCTCTGAAATAACTGATAACGCACTTCCCAGGGTTGATGCTTCCATGCAGACACCCCAGTCTGCTTTTTTTGGGTGATAAAAACGGAGGACGTCCCGGCTGGTCTCAGATGCAAGAAGGGTGGAGTAAAGGTCTATCCCCTCCTTTTGTATGAGCAGAACCTTCATGGTCTACAGGAACATGATGTCCGGATTCTGGGTTTTGTCCTTTACTTTCCGCATCGCTGTTTCAAAATCAGTCCAGGTGATTGCATCTGCATCACGCCTGACAGCCATCATTCCTGCTTCACGGCAGATTGCTTCGAGTTCTGCGCCCGTGGCATTTTCTGTCTCCGCTGCCAGTTTATCGAGGGGGACACCCCGCAACTGCATCTTTGCGGAATGGATCTTCAGAATTTCAAGACGCGCCTCGGTATCCGGAAGCGGGATTAAGAGAACCCTGTCAAACCGTCCGGGACGCAGCAGCGCGGGATCGAGCATATCCACCCGGTTTGTTGCCGCCATGATCCTGACATCGCCCCGGTTGTCAAACCCGTCCATCTCTGCTAAAAGCTGCATCAGAGTGCGTTGGACCTCTGCACTTCCGGACGTCCCGTCATGCATTCGCATCGTACCGATTGCATCAATTTCATCAATGAACACGATGGATGGTGCGCGTTCCCGTGCCATGGTAAAGAGCTCCCGCACCATCTGCGCCCCTTCCCCAATGAATTTATGCACCAGTTCGCTCCCTGACATCCGGATAAAGGTGGCATTTGCCTGATGGGCGACCGCTTTTGCGATCAGTGTTTTTCCAGTGCCCGGCGGACCATAGAGCAGAATTCCTTTGGGTGGTTCAACACCGATTTTGCGGAATATCTCAGGCTTTGTCAACGGATATTCAACTGCTTCCCTGACTTCTTCAATCTCTTCTCTGAGCCCTCCTATCTTTTCGAAGGTGATGTCCGGAGATTCTATAAGTTCCATCACCCGGACGCGCGAGTCGACAGAATTAGCCACGATACGCACGATGGAAAGCGCATTATTCACGGCAACCTTCATGCCAGGTTTCAGTTGAGGCCTCAAATCTTCCGTGCTTCCGGTAATATATTCCTGATTATTGCCCTGCTGACGCAGGTAGACTTCTCCGGAATCGAGAACATCAATAACGGCAGCTACGAAGAGCGGCGTCCGTTTTAGCTGGCTATTTTCTTTTTTCAGCTGTTCCGTTTCTTTTTTCAGTGTAAAGATTTCTTTGGTCTGGTTTTCAATTTTCCCCTGTAAAACGTCTATTATCTCCTCATACTCCTGATCGGCCATGCTGGTCAGATTTCTCTCGCTATGAGTATTGTCGGTGATGGTCTCATCCATGTTATATTTATCTTTGTTCTCACTACATTTATGTAGTATGTCTATTACAATTCAGGCACGGGGCATTTCAGCAGGTAAAGGATCCGGTGCTGTTCTCGTCAGCAGTGAACCTATCTCTTTTCTCTCAGGAGTTGACCCGGAAACGGGTATAGTGATTGAATCCGGTCACCCTCTGGAGGGGCAGTCAATAGCAGGAAAAGTGCTTGCATTCCCTTATGGGAAAGGATCTACGGTTGGTTCGTATGTCATCTACGCTCTCAGGCGCAATCATGTGGCCCCTTGTGCAATAATCAATACGGAAGCGGAACCAATAATCGCTGTCGGTGCAATAATAGCAGAAATCCCGATGGTTGATCGCCCTGAGACAGCCATCAATGACATGAAAAACGGTGCATCCGCATCGGTTGATGGCAGTTCCGGCAGGATAACACTTACTGATCAATAAATCCGGGTATCAGTTTTGTATTATTATATCTTGTTAAATGATGTCTGTAATCTCAATTGCAGATATTGTAAGGGACGGATATTTCCCCAGATTGACACCGACAGCTGGAACATGCATCCCCGGCAGGTTCCGTCGGATATTTCCTATACAATTGATGAGTTGTGCCGGTTCATCAGAAAGGACACAGATCCCTGCCTTACCTTTTATGGCGGTGAACCCCTTCTCTCGATCGAGGCAATCAGATCGGTGATCGAATCGTTATCCGGAACATGCCGGTTTATGGTGCACACCAATGGCACCCTTCTGGAACTGGTGCCTGAAGCCGTCCTCGGCCATCTGGAGACAATAATCGTATCCATCGATGGTCGCGAAATAACGCATGACCACAACCGGGGCAGAGGCACATACCAGCGGATCATCGATAACTGCAAAAAGATTCAGGCAATGAAATTGCCTGCCGATTTCATTGGCAGGATGACGGTGACAGAAGACACCGACATCTACCGGGATGTTACCCACCTTGCGTTTGATACCAACGGGCTGTTTCCCTCTGTTCACTGGCAGCTTGATGCGAATTTCTCAGAGACCTACTGCCGTGACTCTTACCGCAGCTGGGTAGAAAATTCCTATATTCCCGGACTCTTCCGGCTCATGGACCGGTGGATTTCGCATATGGAGGAGACAGGTGAGGTATTGCGCTGGTACCCGTTCATTGATACCATGCAGGATGCATTGAACGGCAAACGGAAGTCTGTTCTCAGATGCGGCTCTGGCTTTGCCAATTATTCTATTACCCCTGACGGTATGGTGTCCCCCTGTCCCTGCATGGTTGGGATGACCGAGTATTACTGCGGTGATATCAGGAAAAACACGCCTGATACCCTGCGGAAATTGGTCTATGATGGTGATTGCATCGAGTGCGACCTTTTTGATTTCTGCGGGGGGCGATGCCTCTATTCCAATGTGATGAATCTCTGGCCGGACGATGGATGCACGGATATTTACCGGACCGTCAACGCCCTGTATGAGGCGGTATGTCAGGCACTGCCACGCGTGAGGTCATGCATCCGTGACCATAGGATCTCTGTGTCGCAGTTTGAGCATCCGAAATTTAATGGATGCGAAATAATCCCCTGAGGTAACAAGCAAATGAAGGTTAACTGGCGTGTTATTCCCTGGGCAAAAAATTCATTTGCCGCGTTACGCGCTGCATGCGAATTGTCCGGCATCATACTCCATGAAGTGGATTCACCTGAGAACGATATCACCTGTTATAGTCTGAATTCAATTAATGAACCTCATTTTCGGGAAGAAATATCCAATGCTGAATGTATCACCATTGTTGGAGGGCCGCATTCAACCGCCTGCTGGAAAGACGTGCGTCAATATGCAGATTACGTGGTGATTGGTGAAGGGGAATTTACTCTTCCCGCCCTTATCACCATGATTGCGTCCGGCAGCCATGCCCTGCCGGCTGGAGTCGTGTCAAAAGAGCAGGCAGTGATGCCCAATCACTGTGTGCTTCTTTCCTCCTATCCACCGTTTACCAAGGTAAGAGGATATACGGAGATCACCCGCGGGTGTCCGTTTGGATGCGGATATTGCCAGACACCACAGATTTTTGGGAGGCAAATGCGCCATCGCAGAATAGATGATATTGAGCGTGCGACCCGTGTGATACCCGATGTGCGGTTTGTCACGCCGAATGCTCTTGCCTATGGATCAGACGGTATCCACCTGCGCCTTGACAAGGTTGAGAAACTACTCCGTTCATTGACCGGAAGGCGAATCTTTTTCGGAACGTTCCCCAGTGAAGTACGGCCGGAGTGTATATCTGATGCATCACTGGATCTCATCGAAACCTATTGTGCAAACAGAAAAATTCATTTTGGCGCGCAATCGGGCAGCAACCATGTCCTGCAGATGCTCAGGCGCGGCCACACCGCAGAGGATGTGATGAATGCCTATGACATCTGCAGATCGCATGGTATGATTCCCGTGGTTGATTATATCGTGGGTCTCCCGAATGAATCCGATGAGGAACAGCGGCTTTCTGTTGCACAGATGAAAGAGATAACCCGTGGCGGTATTGTCCATGTCCATCATTTCACGCCACTCCCGGGCACACCTCTTGCCGGAATGCCGGCACGCACCATCCTGCCTGATGTGCAGCGTGAACTCGGGCGGATGGCACTCGCCGGAACAGCCACCGGGTCATGGATTGATGCTGAGGTAAGGTATTTTAAGATGGATGAAGACCAGTTACCATGATGAAGATTCTTCTTCTGACAGATATCCATGGTCAATATGATGTGATCCCCGGTTTCATGGAACTTTTTCCGGACATTGTGATCATTGCCGGAGATATCACCGACTGTGGCGATCCAAACGATGCTGCACAGGTGTTCCAACAGATTGATGTACCGTGCTTTGCAGTCCCGGGTAATTGTGATGTCCCCCAGATTCTGGAGGTCATTGAATACTCTGATGCAGTAAGCCTCCACGGGACCTCCCTTGCAATTGGGACAGTGACCTTTA
>CAZFXY010000074.1:625-8742 GCA_964523185.1 uncultured Methanoculleus sp. | reverse complement strand
CGTCAGATGAAAAGATGTGAGAGAAGATATTTAGGACAACCGGTTCACCTGCTGCCGTAAAAAAGGCATCAACGGCGATCTCTGATCCCGGAATATACTCTTCGATAATCCACGTCGCTGAGTTGTATACCTGCGGGGGATAAAGAACGGAGTGTTCTTTCATCTCTGTTTTCAGCAACCGAAGCACCCCTTCCCAGTCTGCGTCTGATGCAATCCGGTATACTCCTGCGCTAAAAAAACCGATGGATGGTTTGATGATGAAGGGCTTCGGAATGCCACGTACATCCAGGCGCTTTAGATCTGCTGCTGCCACTTCACCGAAGAAAAAATCCGGAAAGAGTGGTCTGAGAAGGCGACGGAATGCCGCCTTATCCTTGAAGAGGGCAATTTTTTCCGGCAGTCCGGTAGACGTCAGATTCTCAGCAATCCACTGAAGAGCATGTTCTGAATTGCTGTAGAGTTTCTGTTCCGGATTATCCCTGAAGAGGGCAATGCATGCCGCATCGTCCAGAAGAACCATATCACTCGGAAAATCATCCGGGAAATCCTGCTGCATTGAGGTCTTATTTCTGAGCACAGGCAGACGGGCAGATGTGATGGTCTCTTTCAGGTAACGGGACACATAGGGTTCATCAAGTATGATCACAGGTGACTGCTCCGCACATACTATTTTGATCATGCCGGTAAAAGGGTAGCGGTAGCGTCAGGAAAAAGAGTATATGGGGGCGATACCGGGAATGTCTGAGACAAATATCCGGATACGATCCAAAGAATACCGGTCAGCCAACCAGTTAGCCAACCAGTTAGTAAGTCAGATCATTGGTGCTACATAGCGTTCTATTTATCCGTGAAAAGGTCACACGTATTTTGAACAATGGTTGTTTTCCGTATACCATGGGTTCCCGGCAGCCAAAGATGCGGAATCATGCGGTATCTTGCAGCATCCTGCATCCGGTATTGAGAATCCTGTAAAACCTTACAGAATCTTGCAGGATCTTCCATCCGGAACGGAAAATCAGCACCCCTGTTAAACATTACCGGGAACACCTCTGGAGAGACTGAAAGGAGCATATATGACACAAACACCCATCGACTGGAACGAATGCTGGAAAGAGCAGTGGCAGAAGAACCATGAAATAAACAACCGGAAAGACAACTCCAGCATGTGGGACGAGCAGGACGCGGCCCGCAAATTCTACCGGATGTCATACGAGAAGGACGGCGAGCGGGTCAACCGGACCATCGCAATGCTTGCCCTGACGCCCGAATCACGGGTATGTGATGTGGGGGCGGGGCCCGGTGCCATTACGATACCCATCGCCCGGCAGGTCAGCCATGTGACCGCGGTTGAGCCATCTGAAGGCATGTTTACTGTGCTGCTGGAGAACCTGAAAGCTGAGGCGGTTGAAAATGTGGACTGCGTAAAGAAACGCTGGGAGGATGTGGATGTGGCAGCGGATCTCTCCGGGCCCTATGATGTGGTCTTTGCATCCTTCTCCCTTGATGTCCCCGACATGAAAGACGCAATAGAAAAGATGTGTGCGGCCTCCTCGCGCTATGTCTACGTCTTTTGGTTTGCGGGAGAAGCGTCCTGGGAGACGATGGCAAAAGATCTCTGGCCAAGACTTCATGGAACTGCATATGTCTCTTCACCGAAATCCGATGCCATCTTCAACATCCTCTATGCAATGGACATCTACCCGCATGTCGAGCATTTTGTCTATGAACATATCTACCGGTTTGATGCCGAGGACGAGGCCGTTGAATACTTTAAACCACGGCACTGTGTCACCACTCCTGAGCAGGAAGAGATCCTCAGGGAGTATATCATGCAGTCCCTCCACCATGACGGGGATACGGTCACGGTGGGCGGCCATTCTCATCGTATGAAGATCTGGTGGGATGTGAATGATTTTTCTTCGCCTGAGTAAGGATGTCAGGGATTTCCCTGTGTCATCCTTCTTTTTTAAACTGGCAGGGTGAGGAAGATCATATAGATGCCTCAGATCCCGGGAAATATTCGAATACCCGATCTATAAATGAGACCAGTCAGAATAAGGCCTGATTATCCCCCAAAAAGAAGGTATCACTCTCGCAAAAACAGAAGGCATCACTCCCGCAAAAACCGGATCACCTGTTCAACCACTTCCGGGTTGCCGGGCAATTGGAGATGGCAGTATTCTGCAGGAGTGCCATTCAGCACCGTCGGGTCTGTAGGCAAAACTGCCATTTTAGCACCCGGGATGAGAGAATCAGTATGGGAAACAATCCCGTCCCCACGGATGGTCTTCTGCCACCCGGAGGGTGAGTATTCCCAGGTCTGTCCTCCAAAAAGGGGGAAGAACTCCGGGGTGGCGGTTGGATTTCCGGCAACGATCACCCGGTAGCTGACATCCCTGCGCAGACCTGCCTTGCGCAGCACCTCCACAAACGGCCCGGTTCTCCGGAATTCCTGAACCAGCCGATCCTCTGCAGGGTCATAGGTCTTTGGCACAAAGGTGCCGGTTAACTGTTGCAGGATCTTCGGCCCGTGGATGGGGTCGTTGAAGAGTTCTGCCATCGAGGATCCGTTATTCGGCGGGCCGATGCCGATCAACATCCTCGCCGGAATCCGGCAGGACGCCCGGTCCATCACCTCCAGCGTATACCGGGCTACCGCAGCGCCCATGGAGTGGCAGACCAGATCAACCGGCCCGTGATACGCATGCTCCTCCTGCATCGTGTGAATAAAATCCATCAGAGCACAGCCAATCTCTTCTGCCCCTGCATCCCGCAGTCCGCTGTGACTGAAGTTCCAGTATGCAAACGACTCCTCCTCCAGCCGCCGGATGAGAGGTTTCCATACCCCGGGGTGGCTCTTCCACCCATGCACCAGCACGACAGGGCATCTTGGCTGCATAAGGAATATGGTCATCTCTTAATCAAGAAAGCTTTGGTAAAAAAGAGGGGGTCCCAGTGGTCATTCCTTTTGTTCACTACTATAATCCTGAAAACCGGGCAGCGCCCCGTGTGAGGTTTGTGTCTCAGTGGTCTTTCCTTTTGTTCACCGCCACAACCTCATCCAGTTCATACGTCCCGGGCTCAACCTTTGTGCCCTTCATCATATACATCGGAATCGCAAAGACTGCAGCTCCGATACAGATGATGCCAATCACGATGAGGGCCACAAGCAGGAGCATGAAAATGCCTGCTGCGATGATGCCCAGATTGGCCAATGCAAACAACAATATTGCGATGACGACACAGGCAAAAAGGATGATACCCCCTGCACGCCTGCCCCGACTGTTTGCTTTTGCGGTTGTCTCATTCATCGCGCATCAGATTTTTATCTGGAATCCGCCGCTGTTGTTGCCTCCGGAAGACTGGGTCGGGAGGAATGGCAGCATGGCATTTGCCAGTTGCGGCAGGGTCATTGACTGAATAATTACTTTTCCCGGTCCGGTGAGAGTCGTCATAAAGAGGCCTTCACCCCCAAAAAGCGCTGTCTTAATGCCGCCTACCGCCTGAATGTCGTAGGTGACCGATGGCTCCCACCCCACCACGTGGGCGGTTGAGACCTTGTACACCTGACCCGGTTTCAGATCAATCTCTAAGAGATCGCCTGCTGCATGCAGAAATACCATTCCCTCACCCGAGAGGTGCTGGAGAATAAACCCTTCACCGCCGAAGAAGCTGGAGCTCAAACGCTTCTGGAAGGCAATATCCCATTTTACGGCCTGTTCCGCGCAGAGGAATGCATCCTTCTGTGCAATGAATTCCTTTTTGGTAATGTCAAGGGCTACGATCTTTCCCGGACAGTTACCTCCGAACGAGACCAGACCCGGACCGCCTGTAGTGGTAAAATGCGTCACCATAAAGGATTCGCCGGCAAGGGTGCGTTTCAGGCCTTTCAGCAGCCCGCCCTGAAGTTTTGTATCCATATTGATGTTGCCGGACATATATACCAGCGCACCAGCCTCTGCATAGACCATCTCGCCGGGCTGAATTTCCAATGTGACAAACTGGAGATTATCCCCGATCAGCGTGTATTCCATAGTGTTGTATATGCCAAAATGGTAAAAAAGGGTATTGCATGCACCCCATGCCGGGTGCAGCATGTGTAAAAGACATAACTCAGTTGTGGGTATGATCCATTCCGGGATGGTGCTTATGTCCGTTGGCGGGAACGACCACCGGATGCCCGGCCACCGTCTGCACATGGACCGGCAGGCCATATACCTGTTCAATGATCTCAGGCCGGATGATCTCAGGCCCCCCGGCCTCGTAGATCGTTCCGTTTTTCAGGAGGATAAACCGGTCTGAGAACCGGATGGCAAGATTGATGTCATGCATTGTCATGACCGCAGATACCTGGTGGCCCTTCACGACCCCCTGTATGGTGGAGAGGATATCGATCTGATTTTTCAGATCCAGACTGCTGGTCGGCTCATCAAGGAGCAGAAGCCGGGGTTCCTGCACAAGGGCACGGGCAATACTCACCTTCTGGAGTTCTCCGCCGCTCATCTCATCGGTGTAGCGCAGGGAGAGAGGTTCAAGCTCCAGCATTCGAATTGCAGATTCAACAATTTTCAGGTCGGTATCCGAAACATTCCAGCCCATATGTGGCCGACGGCCGAGGAGAATGGCATCAAAGACGGTTAGACGTGCCTTTTCGCACTGCTGCGCCACGTATCCGATGCGTCGTGCCACCTCCATACGCGAAAGAGAGAGAATATTGTCTTCGCCCACAAGGATAGCGCCGGCCTTTGGTGCAAGAATCGCATTGATACAGCGCAGAAGCGTGGTCTTTCCGACCCCGTTTGGGCCAAGAATCGAGACCACTTCTCCCGGTTGTACGGCAAAGGATACATCATGCAGCACATGAGAACTGCGGTAGGTAAATGAAACGCCATTAATGTCAAGAATCATCGTGATCGCCCCTTTATGATGAGATAGAGGAAGATGGGAGCTCCCATGAATGCCGTGAGGATGGCCACCGGCAGGATATGCGGTGCAAGTATCAGACGGGCTGCGGTGTCGGATGCGAGCAGCAGGAGCGCTCCGCAGACACAGGTTCCGGGGATCAGGTAGCGGTGGTCGTCACCGATTAACCGACGCACCATGTGGGGACATACCAGGCCCACAAATCCAATAATGCCCAGAAACGCCACAATGACAGCGGTGACAAACGAGGCGACAAGCATGCCGACAATGCGTTCGCGGCCGACATTCACCCCCAACCCCTTTGCTGTTTCATCGCCGGCATCAATTGCATTGTAGTCCCAGCGTTTCAGTATGAAATACAGGGTTGCTGCAGCAACAACGATGGTCATTACCCCGAGTTGACTCCATCCGGCCCGGCCCACATCACCAAACGACCAGAAGACGACTGCTGCCAGTTGTACGTCATCAGCAAAATACTGCAGAAACATTGTTCCTGCGGTAAAAAGGGAACCGATGGCAACGCCCGCGAGTACCATCACCTCAGGAGATGATGCCCGGATACGTGATATCGCGATGATGATGCCGGTAGCAACAAGGCAGAAGATAAAGGCAAAAAGGGTGGTGATATACGGGTTGTTAAGGGCTATCGCGTCAGCACCGCTGCTACGCATGGTACCGGTTCCAAGAATAATGACCGAGAACGCGGCACCGAAGGCAGCAGCGTGGGAGATGCCCAGGGTATACGGTGAACCAAGCGGGTTTCTCAGGACGGACTGCATTCCTGCACCGGCAATCGCAAGGCCGATTCCCGCCACGATCGCGGCAAGTGCCTGCGGTAGCCGGATATTCCAGATGATTCGGTCATAGAGCGGATCCGGTGCCATTCCGGTGAGCGTCCCGATCACCGATCGAAGGGGAATATCAACAGCACCGACCGCAATGGAGACCACAAGCAGCAGCAGAAGTGCCAGAATGCCTGCTACGATCACCGCCACCTTACGACGTGTGTAGGTGACATACCCTTCCGGTATTTTGCCGTCATTAAAATGCATCAGGGCACTCTCCGATAGCAGGCAGGAAGAACCGCACGAAAAAGCAGAACTGCACGAAAAAGCCCATCATTGCTCAAACCGGTTTTTAGAAAAAAAGATGGGTGGGTCATTCGAGGCTAATCCGTTTGAATGCCTGATTGTCAAAGAGACTGTTCATCTCATCGAAGACTGGTTCACCCACAAGGAATGTGTATATTTCATCCGCTTTCGCTGCCGGGTCGACGTCTGAGAAGGCATCCGGGTAAAGCACGGTGCCGATGAAGTAGGCATCTGCCATCACTGAGCCTTGGTTTTGGTTATACCAGTTATACGGCAACACACCATAGACCTCCCCCGCCTGCACGGCAGTCATCGCGGCGTAGGACGGGTCGTCTCTCAGTTCATCAACCGCTGAAGGTGTGGTCTGGAGGGTGGAAAGGTCCACAAAGATGACCTCCGGGTCAAAGGCGATGATCTTTTCCTTTGCAATATTGGCGTGCGCTGTCATGGGGCCTTCAGAGAGCCCACGGGCGTTCACAAAGATGAATGGTGGATATGCAGGCTCTGTTGACTGGAATCCATGCGGGCCACTAAAGGCAATGCCACCGACAAAGACCGTTGGACGATCTGCTTCTGCAATCCCTGCAGTTCTTTCTTTCAGGTCTGCTGTCAGCGTGTCAAAGTAGGTGATCACCGCTTCGGCACGCGCCTCATTGCCCATTACGCTACCTATCAGGCGGAACGACTGGTCCATTAACGCACGGTTGTTGCCCAGGTCACCATACTGGAGGGCAACCACCGGAATGCCGGTCTTCTGCTGCAGTTGGTCAGCAACAGATGCCTCTGTGCACTGGGTCTTGAATATCACCTGTGGGTTGCAGACGACAACCTTCTCAGGGTCGTCATTTCCGCGGAATTCACCGATCATCGGCAGGGAGGAGAACTGTGGATTTGCAATGGCATACGGTCGTGCGTCAAAGATATTATCCTTAATTTCCATATCATCCACTCCGACGACACAATCCTCTCCCTGGATATAGGTAAGATAGCGCAGGCAACCTGAACCGGAACAGACAACCCGTTCAGGAGACACGGGGACACTCACCGTTCTGCCCATCCCATCGATGATGGTCAGCATACTGTTGGATTCATCCCCTGTAGCAGGGGGAATTGCGGATGAAGAGCTACTGGTGCACCCCGCACAGAGCGCCACAGCGATAATCAGACCGCACATTGCAGCCATAAACAATCCTGAAAATTTCATATGATCACGTCACACTATTTTCACTATACGTAGCATGAATAAAAAAAGGTTCCGAATTTTGTCACACTATTTTCACGATACGTAGCATGAATAAAAGAAGACGGTGGATTTTGTCACACTTTCTATTACGTATGAAATATTCATGTGATTTATTCATGATGTTGGATACAATGTGTGGTTAGATATCATGTGTGTCGCTTGTATCTGGCAGTAAAATCATCATCGGGGCTATAATTACGGGCATTTATGGTTCTTTCCGACAGATAGGCATCCGTTCAACCATACCGAAATGACACAAATGTCGCAGCACGGAGAAATTGCAACCATCTATAAATAGTTTCACGATGGGTAATCCTGTGTGAATCATCATGGGAGTACATGACGCCGGCACACCGGCACCTGGATTTTGTCTTCCGGACAAAAATAATACCGAAATCTGTCTGAATATGTTTAATGGAAAATGGGTAATCCTCTATTTCTATCCAAAGGACAATACGCCCGGATGTACCACCGAGGCAAAAGATTTCAATGAGGAGCTGGAAGAATTTTCCCAGCTTAACGCAAAGGTCATCGGAATCAGTGCTGATTCCTGCACAAGCCATGCGAAGTTCGCCGAAAAACACGATTTGAAACTTATCCTCCTCTCTGACGAATCGCACACGGTTATAGAAAAATACGGGGTATGGCAGCCAAAAAAGATCTTCGGCCGGGAAATACTGGGTATTGTCAGGACAACCTACCTTATCGACCCGGATGGGATCATCCGTGAAGTCTGGCCACGGGTACGGGTGGCAGGCCATGTAGCCGCGGTAAAAAAACGGCTGGAAGAGCTGCAGGCTGCATCCTGATGAGACATTGGGTTTTGTATCTCTGACTGTCCTTTCGAAAAAAAGAATGGA
>CAZFXY010000074.1:0-525 GCA_964523185.1 uncultured Methanoculleus sp. | reverse complement strand
GAGGGAAAGAGGAAAGGAATGGAGAGGGAAAGAGGAAAGGAATGGAGAGGGAAAGAGGAAAGGAATGGAGAGGGAAAGGGGAAAGGAATGGAGAGGGAAAGAGGAAAGGAATGGAGAGGGAAAGGGGAAAGGAATGGGGAGGGAAAGTGGAAAGAAAGGAGGAAAGGGGGGGAAAAATGGATTTTGCAGAGATACGGCCCCTCCCCGTCTAAAGAAGATGGTGTACCAATGTGTCTCAGACACGAACGCAGGGGAGATGAGTGCTCTCCCCCCGATGCATGAAACCGTGGCAGTTTTCGGTTCCTGTTCACTGGTTACGTAGTAATAAATTCGGCGCAGGAAACCGTTTCACTCAGGTGCGCTGTGCTGCCGTGTAGGCATCATACATCGAATAGAGCCATACAATGACATAGAACGGGATCGCAATGAGCGTGAACCAGAAGAATGCCAGGACGCCTGCTGCAACGAAGAGCAGGATTGCTTTCAGAAACTGTCCCGTGTATAACTGTCCCAGGCCGGGAATAA
>CAZFXY010000073.1:0-8992 GCA_964523185.1 uncultured Methanoculleus sp. | reverse complement strand
GTCAGAATATTGGAACAACGGACGATAAATATTCCGATATAAAACGTATTAAATATATAAATAATTAATTTTGCAGTTATGTAAAGCATTAAATATTTACAAACGAGGAATAATGGTGGAAATTATTGCCCGGCATTTTTTCACCCGGATTTTGTATTTCATTTCACGGCAATTGCATTTCATACCATTCCCTTCTTTTTAATACTATTGATCATCTTATTTGCGATTTCATCAACACTATGCTCGTTAATGTCCAGTATGACCGGGTTTAAAAGCCTCCAATGGGTGATAACCTGATCAAGACTGTTTTTTCTTACTACCCAGACCATAGGTATCCTGTCTGTCTCTGCCGTCAGCGTGTCAATGCAGGTGGTCCACCCCTCACCGCGAAGTTCTAAATGACCTACCTCATCAATAACGACTAGATCCGCACCTTCTGCTGATTCCAAAGAGAGTGCCTGAAAACCATGCATGAGACCTTTGGTGCTGAAAAGGAATGCCCCACAACGCTCACCGCCTGTTCCCGTTTCTCTCGAACACAATGGCACGCCCACGTTTGTTCTTACATTAACAACCGTAAACGAATCCCGAATCCCGTTTTTCACCGTGCCGTGAGTAATTATTCCGGAAATTACCATCCCTTCATCTCTGAGTCTCTCTATGACTCTGCCGAGAGTGGTTGTCTTCCCTTCGCCTCTTTCGCCCGTGAGAAGAAACACAGGAGGTACATATCCGGGATTTCTGCAAGGATAGTTCATTCCATCTCCATTTTGCATGGGATGACCGCATTCTTTGCAAAAGAGAGGAGATCTCTGGTATATGGGTGAGAAGGTGCTTCAAAAATTTCATCAGGGGTACCGAGCTCAACAATTCTTCCCTGCTGCATCACTGCAATCCGATCACTCATGTGGCGAACAACCATGAGATCGTGGGAGATGAAGAGGCATGTCAGGTTTAATTCGTCCTTCAGATTCCGGATCAGCTTTAGGATCTGTGCCTGAACTGATACGTCCAGTGCAGAGGTGGGTTCATCTGCAATGATAAAATCAGGCTCGAGGGCAAGTACGCGGGCGAGCACCACACGCTGGTTCTGCCCGCCGCTGAGTTCATAGGGATGCCGGTCGAGGTGTTCCAGGCCCAATCCCACCAGGGCAAGGAGATCCTCCACTCTTTTTGGAATAGCCTGCTTTTTGATCCCTTTCAGTCGGAGTGGCTCAGCAATGCTTTCTGCAACCGTCATGCGGGGGTTTAGGGAAGAGTCAGGATCCTGAAAGATCATCTGCATACGTGGTCGAATCTTTCTCATCTCACGCCTTGAGAGGGTTGTGATGTCCCTGCTTTCAAAGCATATCGTCCCCGCCGAGGGCTCCACAAGTCTGAGTAGTGTTTTTCCAAGCGTAGTCTTTCCGCACCCGCTCTCACCAACGAGGCCCAGGGTCTCACCCTTATTAATATGCAGTGATACCCCGTCCACCGCATTGATAGTGTGCTTCTTAAACACACCGGTGGAGAACGTGGTCTTGAGATCCATGATTTCAATCATACAGGTGACACCTCACTTTATGTGATGACGAGATCTCTTCCATGAGAGGATGCACTCTAATACATCTCTCCTCTGAAAATGAACACCTCTCTGAAAATCTGCACCCACAGGGCAGTTCAATGAGCGAAGGGCTACTTCCCGGAATTGCGATAAAACCCCTCTCGGGCAGCGAGTTGAGAAGTCCGCGTGTATACGGGTGACGTGGTGCGGAAAATACCTCCTCAACATTTCCCCATTCAACGATCTCCCCTGCATACATCACCGCGACCGTATCACAAATTTCACACGCTGCTGCGAGATCATGGGTAATAAAAAGCATGGATTTACTCCTGGCCACCTTTGCAAGAAGAGAAATAACTCCCTTCATCGTTCGGTTGTCAAGTCCCGTCGTTGGTTCATCCGCAATAACAAACGATGGTGAGCAGGCCAGAGCAATCGCGATCATTGCCCTCTCACGCATCCCGCCTGAGAATTCATGTGGATATCTCCGGCTCATTGCCGCTGCATCTTTTATCTGTACTTTTTCCAGCAGTTCTATTGCTTTTTCACGGGCCTCCCTTTTACCAAGACCCTGGTGAAGGATGATGCCCTCTGCAATCTGATCACCAACCGAAAGAACCGGGTTCAGTGAGGAAGTAGAGTTTTGGAGGATAATTCCGAGTTCTTTTCCTCTGAATGTCCTCATGTCCTCTTCCTCAAGTGCAAGGAGATTTTGGCCCTTGTAAAGTATCTCGCCGCTGATGATGGCGTTTGGCTGAAGCAGGCGCATGACTGCCATGCCCAGCACCGTCTTTCCGCAACCTGTCTCTCCTATGAGGCCTAGGCACTCTCCCTCTTTGATCGTTAGATCCACCGACGTGACTGCCGTGACAACCCCCCTTTTTGTTGGAAAACCGGCGTTTAAGTTTTTGATACTAATGATGTCCATCCTGTTCTCCTCCCTCTCAAATCCTTGTCAGTCTCATTCGTGGATTGATCTCCTCTTCCATGCTGTATCCGAAGAGTGCCAGACTGAGTGAAAGGAATGTCACCGCCATTCCAGGAGGGATCAGCCACCACCAGAGTCCATTGATGACACCCCCGCCATGGTATGCACGGTCAATCATCTGGCCCCAGTCTATCACACTACTGTCCCCCAAACCCAAAAATCCAAGACCTATGCCCATGAGCATATAGTGCTGTGCGGAAAACACGAACTGAACCGTTACAAGGGCCAGGATGTTTGGAAGGACGTGCTTTACCATGATGTAGAGATCACTGGTGCCCATCACCCTGACTCCGGTAATAAAATTCATCCGTGCAATTGACAACACCTGTGATCGGATGACACGCACCCCGCGTGCAGAGCCAAGCAGGCCCATGAGAACCCCGGTCATATAGATGCCGGGGGTAAAGAAAATCATCAGCACAAGCAGGAGCGGGAACGTGGGGATTGCCATGATGACGTCAAGGGTGCGGGTGATAAATTCATCCACTCTTCCTCCATAGTAACCTGAGATAACACCAATGGCCGTTCCGATTGAGACGGATAGCACCGCACCAGTAAATCCGAGCAAAAGTGTAGCGCGTGTGCCATATATTAGCTGGCTGAAGATATCCTGCGCAAGATCGTTTGTGCCAAGCAGGTGTTCTGTCGACGGCTCCTCGAATGGATCTCCCGATAGATCAAACGGATCGTAAGGGGTCAGGAGCGGTGCGAACAGAGCAATGAGCAGATATGTGGCAAAAATTACCATGCTGACTCTCATGGCCAGGTTCTTCTTACTCATGGGTGCCCTCCTCCACCCTTGGATCGACGAGCGGATAGAGCATGTCAGCGGCAAAGTTGACCGCGATCAGAACCAGTGCATCCATGAGGAAAATTCCCTGAAGCAGAGGGATGTCTCTCACATCCAGGGCATTAAATGTCAGCATACCCATACCCGGCCAGGAGAATATGGTTTCAATAAAAATACTGCCGGTTATCATATGGGCACATTGCATGGAAACCATGGTCACCATGGGGAGTAGTGCGTTTCTGGCAGCATGTTTTCTTAAGATCACGTTCTCTTTAAGCCCCTTTGCACGGGCAGTAGTGATATAATCTTCACCGATGGTCATGAGCATGGAATTTCTCATCAGATAGTAGGTACCTGTCAGGCCGAGGAGGGTGGTGGTGAGAATTGGGAGTGCCGCATGGTGCAGGACATCATAAATGTCATATCCTGAATATAGGACGTTGACACTCATGTATCCGCCAATGGGGAACCACCCGAGATAACATGCAAAAACCAGCATTACCATAATGGCCAGCCAATATGAGGGTATTGCGCGGAAAAAGAGCATGCTGCTAAGAAGCGTCATATCACCTCTTGTACCTCTCTTCCATCCAGACCAGGCCCCTGCTCCTCCTCCAATGATAGTGGAAAGAATGAGTGATGGCACCATTATGAGCAGTGTCCAATAGAGTTTCTCGCCGATTAACGAGAAAACCGGCAGTCCGTATTCAAGGGAGTAACCCCAGTCACCATGGATAATTGCTACCACATAGTTTGCATATTGTTCCAGCAGCGGTTGATCCATGCCATACACATGCCGGTAATGTTCGACGATATCCAGTGGTGCTGTCCGTGATATCTCCATAAAATAGTGGGTAATATAGTCTCCCGGCATGAAATAGAGGAGGAGAAATGTAATGGTAATGCTGGCAAAGAACGCCAGACCGCAGTAACACAATCGTCTGAGTATGTACCTGGCTTCCATGGTTAAATCACTCGCTGTTTTTTTAGAATTCTGCTGAAACCGGGTAGTTCCTGTTCAATCTCATAAAATGGATTGGAGCCGGGGATTCCGGGAGTTGGTAATAATTATACACACCTCGGAAATTTACCCCTCGGTAATTGCAACATCGACAGATATAGGTTTAATCTGTGTATAGATGGCAGTGTCTCCTTTGGATTTTTCAAGGATCTCTTCAAGTCCGGTGAATCGGTCACTGCGATAGGCATGAATCCAATCCATACTGCAGACTGGAATCATAGGTGCCTCTGCTACGAGAATTTCCTGGAGCTGATCGCCAATTCTTCGTCTATCGGTAGCATCGGCTGTTTCCCCAAGTTCATCTATGAGCTTGCTGAAGGTCTCGTTTTGCCAATAATAATATTGTGTTCCCAGTGGGCTTTCCTGAAAGTTATTTAGATCATCGATGTCATTGTGGAGCTGCATTGGCATGCTGTCAAAGTGGATATTGGTCTCACCGATTGCCTTATCGTACGCCGTGTTATCATTGACCTCTCTTGTCGTGATCCCTATTCCAAGTGTCTTCCCCCAATCCTCTTTTAACACCTGAACCATTTTCTCATCGGCACCTCCCCGGTGTGCCTTTCCTCCATAGACCATGGAAAGTATTACCGGCTCACCAGAGGGGTCTTTTAACACGGTTTTACCGGTGCTGGTATCTATCGTAAATCCTGCATTGCTGAGGAGGGTTTTTGCACGTGCGATATCATAATTAAATTTGTTGTTGGTCTCAGGATGTATCGCCTGATTGTTGGGGGGGAGCATGAACGCTGTGGTGGTTTCATGTGCATATCCGAGTCCAATCAGGTTGGTCATCGCTCCGCGATTGACAGCATGGCTGAGCGCCTTTCGGAAAGCGGTAATATTCCCGGGATATTTTCCGGAGTTAAAGGCGATTTCATAGACACTTCCGTCATAGGGGACACTAAATACCTTAATATTATCTTTTCCATGAAGGGCCGTTGCACTCGAAGGTGTGATTCCGAAACGAGTACCCATCAGATCAATATCGCCTTTAATCAGGGCCTGCACCTGGCTACCTTCATCCGGCATTACGGTTTTTATAACCTGGTTTACCAGGGGAGGTGCGCCATGATAATCAGGGAATGCTTCAATTACCGACTTGCCCCCTGCATGATTCAGATATTTAAATGGGCCTGTTCCGATGAATTCATCGTCCAGCTCAGTTACGGGGTTTGTGCATGATTCCCATATGTGTTGTGGGAATACGCCAATACCCGGTCCATCGCTTAGTATTTCAAGGAAGAGGGGCTGGCATGACCTAAGGTGGAAAATAACGGTGTAATCACCATCGCATTCAACAGACTCAACACCAGAGAATACAGAACCCATTTTAAGCTTATTATTCGGGTCTGTCATGTATTCAACGGTGAATTTCACATCGGCAGAGGTGAACGGTTTACCGTCATGCCAGACTGCATTCTCAACAAGAGGTATGATCCATGTCTTTCCATCAGATGATACCTCCCATTCATCGTTCTTTGCCAGCCATCCCTGGAATGCCCCACTTCGTTCCCGTGTCACCAACCCTTCATACAGAAGGCTTTCCTGTGATGCTTTGACATTCAGAACGTTTGGAGTGGGTAATAGTTCCTTGTCCGTGCCGACCGGGATAACAATTCTCCCGTAGGGGAGTTTCAAACAGTTGTGTGCCGCAAGAGAGAGTTCTTCATCAGTGAGGGCGTCACTCCCGTCTTCAAGGAAGTTTACCTTCATATACGTGAGCAATGCATCTGTGAGTTCTTGTGTTGTGATGGTATAGTCACCATCCGTATCGCCCGGAAAGGCCGCAGCAGGTACAACAACAAATGCTACCGAGACAAGCAGGACAAGCAGGCCGAAAAGTGTCTTTGAATTGATTGGAGTCTTCATTTATAATCACTCCTCCTTCTCTTCTCCCTTTTTTTCATCACCACTATTGCTGCGGTTCCAATGATTATGACAATCAGTGCTGCAACAAAGAACAGGGGATTTATATGCGTATTTTTATCTGCTTCATCCGGTGCGGTGAAAGGGGGAGCATGCACGGACACATCTGTTTTTTCTTTTGATACGTTTGCATCATCGCTTCCTCCACTGAGATATGCGTAACCTGTTTGAGAGGCGTCTGCAATTCTTCCATCCTGCTTTGTCAGCGCATCATACCAGATTCCGGTGATTGTCGTTGGTCCTGTGATTCCGGCCCTTAACGTGTATCTGATACTATCATCATTGAGAACCGAGAAGATAATGTTCTGTTCTTCCTGTTTATATCGTTCTTCCGGGTGAGTAGTAGAGACAAATGTCATCCCTGAAGGAATTGTTTCTATGATTCCCCCTGCCCGGAGACCATTGAGATTGATTGTTACATCAATTGAATTGCCGCCGTACGTAAGGTCTGTGATATTACGGGTGACACAAGGTTCTTCTGCGCATACAGAGACAACAAACAGCCCGATAAGGATGCAGGCCGTCAACACCAATTTACCTGAAATATTGCCTTTCATTTCATCACTGCGGTTAATTTATCCGAATGAACAATCGGGATATTTTAACTTGGATGTGGGGCATAAAATACATTTGGCTTTTTTTATTAGAAGTAAATTTAATCTAATTAACATAGCGCCCGAGATCTAAAGAAGCCCTGATATAGTAGTGTAATAATTATTTTTGCAGACAGATATGTTTGAATAGAAATCTCTAATGGTTAGCAGAACATATGGACAACTTAGTGGTGGTATGCGCAATTGAGAATGGTTGTAACAACTGGACGCACTATCCTGCAGGGTGCGCAATTATATGCCAAGGATAGTAGTGAGTATACTCGGGAAACGTCATGCTGTTTCATCCATCCTTTGGATCTTCTTGAGATGGATGCCGAGAATGGCGATCATGTGTTGATACGCAGTGAGACGGGTGAGACGGTATTCAGGGTGATTTCGAATGAGGATGTTCAGGTGGGGATGGTCTTTATTCCATGTGGGCCGCATGCCAATTTTATTCTCCACTCCCGTACACACGGCACCGGTGCGCCTGATTACAAATGGATTGATGCGGATGTCACTCTAACGGATCACCCGATCCGTCCTGCGTGGGATCTGCTTGAGGCTGAGGGTGGTCTACGTCTGGATCTTCCGGGCCCCCAATGTCCGACCATCGCAAGGGGTGATGTTGTGGTGCATGATGTCACCTGTTCCCTGTGTGGTTGTCTGTGTGATGACGTCACCGCCAATATAAAAAACAATCAGGTTGAATCCGTTGAAAATGGGTGTATTCTCTGTGCTGGGAAGTTCACTGCCCGGGGACGTTTGATGAATCCGGTGAAAAAAACCGGTGGAAAATGGGATGACATCAGTTATGATGAGGCTATTAGGTTCACTGCTGATATGCTTCTTGAATCCGAGCGCCCCCTGCTCTTTGGGTGGAGTGGCACATCCTGTGAAGCACACTGTCTGGGGATTAACATTGCCGAGGCGGTTCATGGTACTATTGATAACTGCTCCTCCATTTGCCATGGACCCTCCATTATGGCCATTCAGGAGGTAGGTCACCCAGGATGCACTCTTGGACAGGTCAAGAACAGGGCTGATCTGATTATTTACTGGGGTTCCAATCCCTTGGAATCCCATCCTCG
The DNA here is from genome assembly GCA_964523185.1 of uncultured Methanoculleus sp. Classification (GTDB taxonomy): domain Archaea; phylum Halobacteriota; class Methanomicrobia; order Methanomicrobiales; family Methanomicrobiaceae; genus Methanogenium. The sequence goes on along the minus strand of CAZFXY010000073.1, from coordinate 1,037 downwards.
GCATATGAGCCGTTATTCAACGTATCCCGATGGTTACTTTGTGGAGAATGGACACAAGGACAGAAAGGTGATAGTCGTTGATATCAGGAATACGGAAACCGCCCGCGCTGCCGACGAATTTATCCAGATTAAGCCTGGTGGTGATTATGCGGTATTCGGGGCATTGCGCGCCATCGTTCGTGGCAAAGGCGATGTAGTTCCGCCGGTTGTAGCCGGGGTCAAACGTGAAACCCTCTTCCGTCTTGCAGAGACCTGTAAGAATGCAAAGTTCGGAGCAGTTTTCACCGGTATTGGTCTTACCCAGTCACCAGGTAAATACAAAAACGTCCGTAGTGCAATCGAACTCGTCGCTGAACTCAACCGCCACACAAAGTTTACTCTGACACCAATGCGTGGGCACTGGAATGTCTGTGGGACAAACCAGACATTTGCCTACCTTGGCGGATACCCCTATGCGATTGATTATTCCCGTGGTGTTAGTTTCTACAATCCGGGAGAAACATCGGCGGTTGACATGCTGGTCAACAAGGAGGTTGATTCCTGTATTATCATAGGTACCGATCCCGGGGCACATTTCCCGCGTGAGTGCAATGAATGGCTTGCAAAGATTCCCACCGTGGTAATTGATCCATTCATTGCGTTGAGCACTGCTCTGGCGGATGTCCAGATTCCGGTGGCTTCTGTAGGAATTGATGCTGAAGGAACGGGATACAGATTGGATTCAGTGCCAATGTGGTTAAAAAGTGTGCTTGATACCACACTGATGGATGATGTTCAGGTGCTCTCCCAAATCTATGATCTGGTTCGGAAAGGGTAACACAGAGTGTTGGTATGTTCCGTCCATGTTATGGTTGGGTTACTGCAAAATCCCTATAATTTTAGTTTAGGGCGATATTTTATAAGGACCTTTTTTTCACCTCTTTTTCACCTTTGGTGATGGGAAATTGAGAGGTGACACCAACGCACGTTTCGCTTTATTTACTCGCAAACTATGATTTTCAGTTAGGGAATATCTCCAAACCTAACTTCTTCTCAAG
>CAZFXY010000072.1:0-9100 GCA_964523185.1 uncultured Methanoculleus sp. | reverse complement strand
GCCGTCAAAGCGTCCCAAACGCTCTAGGATGGACCAGGCTACCCTACTGCCCCTTTTGTTCCACCTAATATTAGCAGGTCGGATAAAAAAAGGTGCCGATATGATTCTTAGAAAATTCCCGGGTCAGGGGTATATGACACCAGACTGCCATTGTTTTTCCCGGTTTGCATGAGGCTCCGTACACTCTCCATATCCCTGCCGTCGAGCACCACCATCGGGACTCTGCTGCGCTGGATGACTTTTGCTGCGACGAGGTCAATGACATTGTTTGCCCCTGCATCCATGCGCCCGGTCTGTACAATCTCAATCAGTTCATCCGGCGTCAGAAACGGGATTTTTTCAGCGGTGGCATCCTTCCGCGGATCTGAGGTGTAGATACCATCAACGGACGTGGCGTTAATCAACAAATCTGCTCCTGCGCGTTCAGCAAGCACTGCAGCCACTGCATCGGTTGTCTGTGCCGGAGTCACACCACCCATAATGACAATTTTGCCGCTTTCGCCTGCCATCAGCGCATCGTTGTATGACTCCGGAATCCGGGGATAACTGTCCTTTGAGAGTGCATGCATCAAAAGCGTGGCGTTGAGGCGGGTAACCAGGATCCCGATCTCGTCTGCGGTGCCTTCATCAATCATGAGGTCCCGTGCTGCTCCGATGTAACGGCGGGCCTCGCCACCCCCTCCGACAACAACAAAAATCCGGCAGGTGTCTGTTAGACTGCGCAGGATGTCACGGTATTGTTTGATATTATTATTCCCGATAGCCGGCACCAAAACAGAACCACCCAGTGATATCACAATGGTTTTCATTCTGGATATTGATTTGTCTGCATGGCTTAAAGTTTATTACATCCCATCACTATTCCTTGACAGGGCACAGGAGATGCGAGGATGAACATGATGAATGAAAGAAAAGCGGATATGTGGCATGCGTGTGAAGAAAAGGTAGCCTGCTGTGATCTCTGTGCCCACCGGTGCAGGATTCATGACGGAAAAACGGGGATCTGCGGCGTCCGGGAGAATGTGGCCGGCACACTGCTGCCACGTACCTATGGCAAAGTGAGTGCAGAAGCAGTCGACCCAATCGAAAAGAAACCCCTGAATCATTTTCTGCCGGGCACCCTTTCCTATTCACTGGGGAGTATCGGGTGCAACTTCCGGTGCAAGCATTGTCAGAACTGGGAGATTTCTCAGATATCTGAATTCGGCGGCAGGCTTCGCACGATTTCCCCGGAAGAGGGCGTGCGTCGGGCGGTGCAGGCCGGGTGTAAGAGTATTGCCTGGACCTATAATGAACCAACCATCTGGCATGAATATACCAGGGATATGGGGCGTCTTGCACATCAGCAGGGCCTGAAGACGATTTATGTGACAAACGGCTACATTACTGAAGAGGCACTGAAGGATATCGCACCTGTCCTCGATGCGTTCCGGGTGGATATCAAGTCTTTTTCCGATGCCTTTTATCGCTCAGTCTGTTCGGCCCGTCTGGCACCGGTGCTTGCATCAGCCGTGGTTGCCAAAGAGTGCGGGATGCATATCGAGACCGTGACCCTGATCATTCCCGGCATGAATGATAGTCCAGAGGAGATTCGCTCCCTTATTCGCTGGGTCGTGGAACATCTGGGGCCAAATACACCGATGCATTTCACGGGGTTTCATCCGCAGTATCATATGAACAATACCGCTCAGACGGCTGCAACCACCCTTGAACATGCGTGTATCATGGCAAAGGAAGAGGGAATACAATACCCGTATACCGGGAATGTGGGACATACCCGATATCAGAATACCTATTGTCCGTCCTGCGGCGCACAACTCATTGAACGCAGGGGAATGATGGCAGATACCTCCGGGCTTGACGGCACGCGGTGTCGGGCATGTAAAGAGGAGATCCCTGTCGTGGTGTAACTACCTACTCAATCCATCCCCGGTTTTTCAGATATTCATATTCATGCACCCACATATCCCGGTTTGCTGTGACGAGTGCAATCATACGCTCTTTCATATCTGCATGAAATGCTTCCTGTTCCGGATAGGTGGTCTGTTCCCTGATCGCCTGCACCAGGTTTTTTCCCAGGTCTGCGGACACCGTTTTTTGCTCTTCAAACCTCTCCGAACCGTCTGCCATGAGTGCTGCGACACCGCCGCACATGTTTGCTCCCAGCACCTGAAGGGTGTTTCCCAGATATTCAATGACCTCATCGGTTCCGCCTCCCCCGCCGGTGGTGACCGCAATACCATACTTTTCGGTAAATGCCTGACAATGGATCAGGTCAGCAGTTCTGTCCAGAAATGTTTTGAGCTGTGCGGTGATGGCATTGATGTATACAGGGGATCCCAGAATCAGTCCGTCTGCTGCCTGTACTTTTGCTACTATTTCTGCGTAATCGTCCTGAATTGGGCATTCTCCGGTCAGGTAACAGATTTGGCATCCGGTGCAGTATCTGATGTCGTATTCGCAGATGTCCAGATATTCGGTATCTGCTCCTGCCTCTGCTGCTCCCAAGAGTGCCGCATGTACCAGCTGACGTGTGTTGCTGTTCTTTCCCCGGGGGCTTGCGTTCACTGCAAGAATCTTCATACAAAACCTAAAAAGAGGAGAACCAATAAGAATATGCTGGTTTAATCCGGACAGAGAGTCTTTGTTTGAAACAGATCTCTCTGTGTCCCTTGTTCCCCGAATGAAACGATATTATCCTTTTCTTATTTTATACCGGCAATCGCATTTTATGGGTAACCGCTCTTTCCGGAGATCGGGCCTGTTGGGGGTGTTTCTGTGTATGGCAGGGCATTTCGGAGGTGAAACCTGAGTAGTTAAGAAACCAGTAATCATTGAAAGGATGATCCCGGCTCTTCCGGATTCCGGTTCACTGGAGGGTTATTCGGCACTTACCTTCACCTCAATGTAATAGTCGGTATCGCAGGTACCAAACAGAGAAGATACGTATGAAAGGGATTCACCGGCGGGAATCCGCTGCAGGGTTTTACTGGCCACATATGCTTTTTCATTATCGGAGGCACGCATGAGATAAGAGCGGATGACAACCTGTATTTCCGGGGTATCCCCGGTATTGGTCACATGGATGCGTCCTTCCCAGTAACATGTCCCGTCTGATTTCCAGTGCTGAACAAAATCCGGGACGTCAATGACGAGATTCCCGTAGACCTGCTGGCCGACTGATGGGGCGGGAACGATAGTGGCGGGTATCACGATGATATCCTTGTCAGTGATACCATTCGGTGAATCAGTGCATCCACCGCAGGCTGTCAGAATTATTGCACCGCACACTGCCAGCATGCACCACAGCATCGCTTTTTTCGTACGCATGATCATGGAGAGTTCATGTCCACCGGAAGGATATAATTATTGCTGACAGATGTACGGGAAATGGGGCAACATCGTGTAATGCTCATGTCAATCAGACGATCATTCGTTTTGCCGGGCAACCAAAGCATATTCTTTTTAACCCGACAAAGCAAAATACCCATAGGGATGTATAGGAGAGCATTTGAGTGGAGATAATTCGTGAGCACCGGAAATATGTAATTCCGGAGATTATCACCGGTGACAATTCACGAATGTTTGCCGGCAGATATACACGAAATTTTCATTCGGGCAGTGTTCTCATCGCCACCGATAACACTATTTTTCGTCAGAAATGGATTCAGGATATCCTCCGGAGTCTTGATGAAACAGGTACTGAATATGTCATCTTTACCGATATCGAGGAAAATCCTCGCGATTATAATGTAATGGCCGGGGCAGCAGTGTATCGGAGTGAGGGATGCACCGGCATTATTGCTGTTGGAGGAGGCAGTGTCATTGACTGTGCAAAGGGCATCGGTATTGTTGCTGCTAACGGAGGAAGAATTATGGATTATATCGGCGTCGATCGGGTGCAAAATCCGACCCCCCCGTTGATCGCTGTGCCAACAACAGCAGGGAGTGGGGCAGATGTCTCACAATATGCCGTGATATCTGATTCTGCAAAAAAAACAAAAAATCTCATTGTTTCAAAGTCCCTTGTTCCGGACGTCTCGTTGATCGATCCCATTCCGTTGATGACACAACCGGAATCGGTCACCATTCATTCAGGGATGGATGCCTTTACTCACGCCATTGAAGCGTATGTGTCCAATGGCTCGTCTTATCTTAGTGATCTGCTGGCGCTTGAATCGATCAGAATTTCCGCCCGTTTATTCCCGTTTTCCGTAGATAAAACGAATGATCCCGATTTTCGCTTTCAGTCCCTGATGGCAAGCATGTATGCGGGCATTGCATTTTCCAATGCAGGGCTTGGGCTTATCCATGCCATGTCTCATGCCATTGGTGCCCTGTTTGATATTCCCCACGGATGTGCCACTTCCATTGCGATGCAAAGCGCCCTCCCCTATAATTATTCATCGTCGAAACGTAAATACCGAAAAATTGCTGAGATCCTTGGTGTTTCTCCCCGGATAACTGATGATGAACAGATCATCGCTGCCATGTTTGAGAAAATTACCGAGATGCGGGGACGCTCAAACGATCCGCTGATTCTTTCTGAATACGGTGCTTGTAGGGATGATATCCCGTTCCTTGTTGCACATACGGTTTCTGATCCTTGTGTTGCGACCAATCCGAGAATTCCTGACACAGATGGTCTCACCGGTCTGTTTGAGCGTGTACTTTGATGTCGGGTTGTGGTGGCTGTGCAGGTGCTCACCTGCCTGAGGGGTGCAATAAAAATGAGAGGGGAATGAAATGACGAAGGACAAAGACCTCTATGAAGAGGATCTCAAAGAGATCAGAAATTGCATTATCGGGTTTGGCGAAGCCTCTCTTAAAAAGAGTTATTATCCACAGCTTCAGTATCAGCGGGAAGAGCTGGAACGGTTCAGGGCGGCACTTGATAGCACCCGTGATATTGTATTCATTCTTGATCCTTTTTCGGGACGTATTATCGACGCGAATAGCCGTGCTGAGGAGATGCTTGGGTACTCCACAAAGGAACTCCTGAATATGACAATATGTGATATCGCTCACCACGACCGGCTTCATCACATTATCACCATGGTGGCGTCCGGCATTCGATCATCAAAACTTATCCGGGCATTGATGATAAAAAGGAATGGCCAGGAAACCCGGATGGAACTGAGTTTTAGTTCGGCCCACTTGGAAAAGGATTGTTATATCACGGTGTTATGCCGCGATATTGCGGAACGTGAAGCGATGGAAGCAGCAATCCGGTATTCTGAATTCCAATACCGAACGACGATTAATGCGCTTCACGATATTCTTGTGGTAATTGACGAGCAATCCCACATAATCATTTATAATGACGCCTTTGAAACGCTGTGCCGGAATAGTGGCATAACAGAAGAGATTCAGGGAATGGAACTCAGGTGCCTGAGCCCGGTGTTCTCTTCAGGGCGGGAGGCAGAGAGACACGGGTCGTTTTTCCACGATGAATATTTTGAAGAGGATATTATATACCGGTATAAGGGCAAATTCGCGGTGTATTCCCTCCGAAATATGCCCATTGTTGAAAATGGCGTTTTTAAGCAGTCTGTTTTATGCCTGAGGGATACCACAGAATACACCGTCCTTGAAGATATAAAAAAGGAGGCATTTGTCCAGATTGAGAAGAATATGGAGCAGTTTGCTGTCTTAAATGATCGTATACGAAATCCTCTTCAGGTTATTCTGGGCATCATTGATCTTGAGTGTGGTGAAGAGGTGACAGAGAAGATTGTGCCCTACATCAACGAGATTGATGATCTGATAAAAGGGCTTGATGTCGGCTGGATTGAATCAGAAAAGGTCAGAAATATGATTGTGAAACATTATGGCATTTCGTTGATTGATCGGTCAGATATATCGGATGTGATCCGGTATCTGCAGGACAAATGTGAATCATAACGGTATTTTTTACTGATAATCTGTTTTTAATGGCGGTGCGAACCGCGGACTGGAGCCATTCTTCTTTGATACCTGAAGAATGAACAAGGTGTCTCCTCATTTCGTACCGAAAGAGCGTCTGTTATTCGTTACGATACTTTTTGGTAATAACCCATCTCTACCCGCTATTCGTACACGGGATACCAATACCGGTAAAAAGAACGGAAGATAGAATAAAAAAATTCTGTATGCTGATACGGGGATTCGAACCCCAGTCGCCGGCGTGAAAGGCCGGCATGATTGGCCTCTACACTATATCAGCAATACGCACAGTTGTGCCTGATTATATACGGCCCTTATGAATATAAAATTTTTGGATTGCATTTCAGAAATCTGTCTGAAAATAGTATGCCGGGAAATAACGAAAACCACGGAAAAGACCGAAAAAACGTTAGTAGACAGGGGTACCCTCTGTCTCTGTCTTGGTTTTGAATGCCGCCATCAGTTGTTTGACAATCGGGCCCGGCTTTCCGGTGCCGATCTCACGGCCGTCAATGACGGTGACCGGGGCAACCTCTGCCGCAGACCCGGTGACGATGACTTCATCGGCTGAATAGAGATCAAAGTACCCCAGATTCTGCTCAAGCACCGTAAGGCCCATTTCTTCAGCGGCTTCAATGAGCACCATACGGGTAATGCCCCTGAGATTATTGAGTGTCTGTGGGGTGATGATGACACCGTTTTTCACCACATAGATGTTGTCACCGGAGCCTTCAGCGACATAGCCATTGGTGTCAAAAAAGATTGCCTCGTCGCCGCCCTTGTAATTTGCTTCAATTTTGCCCATGATATTGTTGAGGTAATTGAGACTCTTTACATTGGGGGGCAGCGCTTCTGCAGGATTCCGTCTGATAGAGCAGGTGATGGCGGTCAGCCCTTTGTCGTAGAGGTCGCCATACATCGCACCCCATCCGGTTGCGATCACAATGATCGTCGGGACACTGCATTTTCTTGGATCAAGACCCAGGTCGCCGACGCCCCGGGTAATGATCGGGCGTATATATGCATCCCTGAGGTTGTTTTTCCGAAGCGTTTCAAGGATGATCTCTTCCATCTCTTTTTTGGAGACGGGTATCTTGAGGTCAATGGTCTTTGCAGAATCCCACATTCTGTCGATATGTTCTCCGAGGCGAAACACCCTTCCGTTATAGGCACGGATGCCTTCAAAAATGCCATCTCCATACAGGAGACCATGATCAAAAACAGAAACTTTTGCGTCCTCTTGAGGAACAAATTCACCGTTCAGGTAAATCAGCATACCATACTATACTCTGTGGGGTATCAAATGATTTGCGATTGAAAATTAGGTTATCCCGAATGGTGCCTGCACATCCCGGTGAAATGGCGGAACATACCGGGCACGGAAGCCGGATGCAGGTGGGTATATGCTGCCAGGGTATGGTTGACAACCGCCCCGTCCTGCATGTCTTTGATGCCTTTTCCGCGTGTCAGCCGGTATGCATACGCGGTGTCGTCTGAGAGACGAACGTCGGTGTGATGGAATTCGTGGCCTGCAAACGAACCGCTTCCAAGGGGGCTTTTTTCTGATGCTGTGCCTTCCACGTAGCCGATGACGCGTTTTATCGGCATGCGGCTCTCCCCTTTAAACACGCCGGCCATTGCATAGTGTTCGTCTGTTGTCTGGTTGTCGTGTCCGCCGGCAAGCATGAGTTCTTCCGTGAGATAAACGAGGCCGCCGCATTCTGCATAGACGGGGGTGCCGTTTACCGAGACTTCCCGGACGGCTTCCCGCATCCGGCTGTTGTTTTCCAGGTGTGCTGCAAAGAGCTCAGGGGCACCCCCGCCGATGATATACCCGTCTGCATCCGGCAGCCGGTCATGTATCGGGCTGAAGAACACCGGTTCTGCACCCTGTGCGCGCAGGATATCGAAGAGATCGTTATAGTAGAAATTAAACGCTTCATCAAGGGCCACACCGATTGTTACATCGGTCTCTTCTGCAGGGCAAAAGAGTGCGGGCTGTTTTTGCGGTGCGGGGGACGTTTTTGCGATATCCAGCAGCCGGTCAATGTCGACGTGCCCGCCGATGATCTGCGTGATCGCATGAATTTTTTCATGGAACGCCTCTTTTTGTGACCCTTCCAGAAACGGCACCAGTCCCTGATGGCGCATGGTCAGTTTCATTTCATCGCGCCGGGGGATGGCACCGATGACCGGGATGCCGCAGGCATGCTCAATTGCTTTCGTTGCCTTTTCCTGGTGTGTCTTTCCGTTTATTTGGTTGAGGATGACTGCCTGTATGGAAACGTCCGGGTCAAACATCTGGAACCCTTTTACTAATGCCGCTGCGCTGCGGGTGATGCTTCGGGCGTTTACTACCAGAACGACGGGCAATGCCAGCGCCTTTGCGACGCTTGCCGTCGACCCCCGGTCGGTGAGGGCCTCTGACCCCTCATACAGGCCCCGGACGCCTTCTACAATGGCAATGTCTGCGCCAATGGAGCCGTTGTCGTAGACGTCTTGCATCAGGGGTGCGTCCATCACGAAGCTGTCCAGATTCCGGCAGGGTCTGTTGGTGACACCGGTGAGGTAGGACGGGTCGATGTAGTCCATCGCCACTTTAAACGGCTGGACGGCATGCTCTTGTGAGAGCAATGCAGCGATTGCAAGCGTGATACTGGTTTTGCCGCTCCCTGAACGGTCACCTGCGATCAACAGGCTTTTCATATCAGGCTCCGGATGGTCTCCCCAAATTCGCTGGGAATGATCTCATGTACGCCCAGTGTCTTGGGGTGCAGGTCAATTTCGACGATGACATGCTGGTGCCCGATGTCACGCAGGGGTTCCACCTGCCGGGGGCCGTTGGTGACAGAGAAAACGTCGACACCTTGGGTATACTGGGGGGGAATGGCATGGGGCACGCCCACAATGACGGCAAAATCCGGTTTTACTGCCTGAATTATCTCTCCGAGCGCATCGCCGAGGACGCCGTATTCATCCAGCGCTCCGGTGATTACGGGTGCAATGCCCTGTGCGGCGAGGCCGTCCCGGATTAGTGCTGCATCCCTGCGCACCTTTGTAAGACCGAGGTCAGAGAGATTTGCATAATACTGAATGTCTGCGTCAGGGGCCGCTTCATGAACGGCAAGCAGGATATCGGCGAACATAAAGGCGGTCTCCTTTTTTGCGTTCATGA
>CAZFXY010000071.1:0-9126 GCA_964523185.1 uncultured Methanoculleus sp. | reverse complement strand
GGTGGTCGGTTCGTCAAGGATGATGACATCAGGTTTCATCGCAACCACGCAGGCAATGGCGAGGCGCTGGCGTTCCCCTCTGCTCATTGCACGGGGGAACTGAGAGAGGCGCCCACCGAGTCCCACCATTTCGAGCACCTCCCGTATGCGTTCCTGTGATGCATCAGGGCTGATGCCGATGTTCTTCATCCCGAACTGCATCTCTTTTTCAACGGTGTCTTCAAAGAGCATGGTGTCAGGGTTCTGGAATACGAGCCCCGCTTTCTCTGCAAGGCGGGTGACCCGTTCATCTGCGGCGTTCATGCCGCAGACGGTCACCGTGCCGGATGTCGGGCGTAGGAGACCATTGAGGTGTTTGACCAGTGTCGTCTTTCCGGAGCCGTTCTCACCGATGATGGCAACGAGTTCACCGGGACAGATGGAAAGACTGACTCCCGCAAGGGCCGGGTGCGTTCCGTAGGTATGCACCAGATCCTGCACCGCAATCCGTGGTTCATTCGTCTGCGAAAGAGAAACGGTATCCACCAATTCTCCCCTGGCCTGTTCGGTATCGGTATAGGTGGCAAAAAACGCCTCTGCCGTCTCGTCTTTTGTGATTCGGCCGTTATCAATCGTAATGACCCGGTCAGCGATGGCAGCGAGTTCACGCGGTTTCTGTTCCACCACAATGATGGTCGTGCCCGCGTTTCGGAGGTTACTCAGGATGGCGATGATGCTCTCTGTCGCCGCGGTGTCGAGTTCTGCTGTCGCTTCGTCCAGGATAATGCATTCCGTGCCGGATGCAAGGGTGGCTGCAAGGGCCACCCGCTGCTTCTGCCCGCCGGAGAGGGAATGAGGTTCACGGTAGCGGAGTGCTGTCAGATGGGTGAATGCCAGCATCTTTTCTAACCGTGTGCTGACCTCTTCTGACTGCAGGCCACGGTTCTCGAGGCCTGAGAGAATTTCCTCTTCAACGGTCGTGAATATCAATTGTGCATCGGCATCGTCAAAGACGACACCCACGGTTCTGCCGATGTCGCCCATATCTTCATAATTTTGCACGTCTCGTCCAAAGAGGGACAGAGTCCCGTCCATCTTCCCCTCATATTCATGGCAGAGAACGCCTGCTGCCGCCAGACAGAAGGTGGTCTTTCCTGCACCGGTGACACCGTTTACCAACACGCACTCACCACGGGGAATGGTGAGGTTTACCTCTGCGAGTGCCGGAGTTGTTCCCTGGGGATAGGTGTAGGAGAATTCGGTGAACCGGAATGCCGGTGAATGAGAATCATCCGGATCATCTGTCATCATCTTTTTATGCACCTGCACGCTTTCTCCCTTTGTCCCCCGCATCAAAATTTTTGAAGACGGGATATAAAGCACCTGGGCAATAACGGCGTTTGCAATGGCCGTAAGAATGATAACCGGGGACACGGCGATGATGAAGGCCCCTACGGTAAATCCTTCTCCGGGTGCGGATATGAAGCCGGATGCAATCACCAGGACGCTTATGCCGATAAAGGTGAATCCGCTTACCAGAGTGGCACCGAGGGTGGCCACCGTGGGTGCAAGGGGAATATGGTTGCGTGTGGCCGCATACAGGCTCATACAGATGAGCGCTCCCAGTGGTTCTGATATGAGGTTTGCCGGCGGAAAGATGGAATGGCTGATAAGAGCAGAGATGAGCCCTGCCACAATGCCGATGCCGATGGTGTCGCGTACACTCGGGCGAATGAGGATGATGGCAAGACAGTAGAGTGCGATGATTGGGTTTGATACGATGGCCGTCGGAAGAATATTCAGGAGGTATCGGAGAATCGCCCCAATGGCAAGAAGAATCCCTACGATGGCAATGTCACGGGATTTAATGACAGATTCCTCCCGTATGCCTTTGGATTGGTGGAGTGAGTAAGGATGTGATAATCATTAATGTATATTTCTGTACATTAATGATTATATATGTATCGGGTGGGCGCATATCCGCGGCGTGATTTCCCCCATGGTTTTCTCTGGCTGTATTATGTGTTTTCACGCGTAAAACCAGCATCAAAAAAAAGGAAATCCCTTCATGGAAGGGTCCTTTAGCCACGGTTTTGTTCCCGGTTTCAATCGGTGGGTGAAGGGATGTTCGTGGTTTATCGAACGAAAGAAAAGCGGGACGGGTGAATGTAGATAACAAACAAAAAGCGGGCGGGTGCAGAGGATGCCTGCCCCCTTCATTCAACAAAACCCGAAAACCAGAAAACCGAAAACCCGAAACCGGAAAACCCGAAAACCGAAAACCGAAAACCCGAAAACCCGAAAATCGAAAATCGAAAATCGAAAATCGAAAACCGAAAACCGAAACCGGAAAACCGAAAAACCCGAAACCGGAAAACCCGAAAAACCGAAAAACTAAAAAAACGTCAGCGTGCCAGAAAAATAGGCACCTGAGCCTCTTTCATGAGTTCAGGAAAGAGTCTGTTGCCGCCGGACTTCGGATTTCGTCCGTATCCGCCCATGACAACCAGATCATATCCATTTTCCTGCGCTTCTTTCACGATCTCTTCTGATGCGGTTCCTTCGACTATCTTTGTCTCTGTTGGAATGCCTTCCCGGTTAAAGAACAACAGCACCTGTGCCATTTCATCATTGATGTTTTTGCGCAGATCCCGCCATATCTGAGCCTCATAGTTTTCAATTCTGCTGCACATATTCGACTGGGTGCAGAAATTGTATGCCATTGACTTTGAGTCCCGTTTGTCCAGCACGGAAAAGAGGACCGCCTCTGCCTTTTTCTCTTTTGCAATCCGGAGTGCGTAGAGCGCTCCCTTGTGGCTCCACATTGAGCCGTCCAGTAATACGAGTATCTTCATCGTTTTCATCTCCTAGAGCATTCCAAACATCGCATAGAGCATCAAAAGGCCGACTGCGACGGTCATCACCAGCACAACCATTCCTACCTTCATGAACTGGATAAAGGTGATCGCGATACCTTCCCGTTCTGCCACACCGAGCACCACCACGTTTGCGGACGCGGCAATGGCCGTTCCGTTTCCGCCCATACAGGCACCGAGGGAGAGGGACCACCAGAGCGGATAAACGTCCATTGTGGCACTCATATCATGAATGAGGGGGAGGAGTGCTGCGGTAAGCGGGATGTTGTCCACAACGGCTGAGGCCAGGGCTGAGAACCAGGTGATGACAAACATTGCCTCAAACTGGGTTGACACCATGTCGAGCATATACACAGAGATCATCTCGATGATACCGGTGTTGATCAGTGCTCCCACAATGACGAAGAGACCTGCAAAAAAGAAGAGTGCGGTCCACTCAATCTTTTCAAAGATCTCCTCAGGCTGCACCCGGCTCCAGATCAAAAGGATAGCAGCACCGATGAGGGCGACTTCTGCCGGTTCAAGGGCAAGGGAGGGGTCGACAAACGGGAAGATGGCGTGTAAGTATATCCCGATGGAACTGTGGATAAAGAAAAGGAACACCACGAGGAGAATGACCACGATCGACTTCCTGAAGAGTTTTAGGTCAGTGATGGCCGCATGTTCATCCAGACTGTTGATGGTCTTTGATATGACCTCCTTTTCTTGTTTTGTGACCTTCATTGACCGTCCGTAGATGACAAGGAAGAAGATGATCACGATCACCATATCAACGAAGGCAATTGGTCCCATTATGGTGATAAACTCATTAAAGGTAAGGCCTGCAGAGGAGGCGATCATGATGTTTGGCGGGTCACCAATAAGGGTGGCAGCTCCACCCACATTGGATGAAATGATCTCTGCCATGAGAAAGGGCACCGGGTTTAAGTTCATCAGTTTGGTGATGTACAGGAGCATCGGTGTTAAGAGCAGGACGGTGGTGACATTGTCCAGAAAGGCACTGACGATTGCGGTTACCACAGAGAACAGAATGAGCACCATGATGGGGCTGCCTTTGGCCATCTTTGCGGTGCGGATTGCGATGCACTCAAAAAGACCGCTCTGCCGCGCCACATTAATGATGATCATCATGCCCATTAACAGAAAGATGGTGCCGAAATCGATGTGGGTTAGCACCGAATCCCATGGCACAATCCCCAGGAATACGACCACCGCGGCACCTGCCATAGCGGCAACGGCGCGGTGAATGCGCTCATCGATGATGAGAATATACGTCGCAATGAAGACGACGAGCGTGATGAGCTGTACGATTGTTAACATGGTTTATCACATCAGAATACAATGGTTGACTGTCCCAGCGACTGTGCCAGAATGATGGCATCTTCGCTCACGGTACAGGAGACCGGATTATTGCTTGCATAACATTTCGGAAGGACGATCAGATCATAATCGGGCGCCATTTTCAGGACATCCTGTCGTTTGTTCCCCACAATCATGCGCCGTTTGCAGGAAATGTTGTGTAAGGCAAAACTGTTTTCATACTCATCGAGCAGGTCTTCGCCGTAGTCCTTTTTTTTCCGGATATATTCCATGCCTGCTTCATCGCTGATAGATGCCGCGATGATATCGTACACCTGCGCATCGGTGATAAAGATCAGGGTAACTACCGCATTATTGTATACGGAAAGCAGTTCAGCGACGGATTTTGACGCGCTGGTGACCGAGAAGTCCAGCGGAAGCAGGATCTTTTTGATCTCGCGTGGCCGCATCTCCTCTTCGGTGAGCATATATTCACGGTATTCCTTCTGGAACGTTTCGTATTTTGAGCCGACCAGACCTTTGAATTTGCGTTTAATGAGGCCCTCGTAATATCGCATGGATTTTTTCCTCTGATTATCATCTATGATGAACTGAAAGGTTATAGTGCTAATTCTTTGTAAGAATAATTAAGTGTGTTGTTTTGCATGCAACAACACATGGGACTTCAGCATTATTTCGTCGCGGCGTCCAGTCTCTGTTGGCATGCCGGACAAAGGGTTTTGCGTTTGCGATCCAGTTCATCGAGGGTTGTCGGGCAGAACATAATGCATTCGCCGTTTTTGCAGTGGTCGAGCCCCAGCATATGACAGAATTCGTGGGTGCCTTCCTTTACCACCCGGTCAATGGTATCGTAGAAGTCGCCTTTCCTTTCATAATAGCGGTTGTCGAGGCGGAAGGTCGAAACGATGCCGGCACGCACCGACGGGCGGGCCAGGCCAAAGACAAAATCGCGCCCCGGAATAAAGAGGTCTTTTCCCGTGACAATGAGAATGTAGTCCCCGATGCCATGCTGACGAGTGTAGATGTCCTGCATGTCCGAAAGGATTTTTGATGCGTTATACTGGCTTCGTCGTCCGTCAAAACCGCGCAACATAACGGGGTTTTCCCGCAGCTCAACGTCTGCACCCAGAATCGCCCCGATCGCCTGTGCCACAGGGATCTGAAGACCATGTGGTGACGTTGAATCCCAAAAGATAAGGAAACTCATCCGAAATATTATTGTCAATGGGGAACTATAAGCATATTGAAGAACGTTTTTCCCGTTTTATCATTGAAAATTACTCTTCCGCCACAGAAATTGGTGTAGGCAGAAATTTTACCGTCGCTGTGCAGATAGCCGGTTCCGGTGTAACGGTTCGAACCTCTGATCTCTTCTCGCAGCAGCCGCCAAACGAAATCCCGTTTCTCCAGGATGATGTCTGTGCACCGGATACGGCATGGTATCAGGGCACTGAACTGATCTATGCCGTCCGGCCGGGGATTGAAATGGTGCCCTGCATTATCGCGCTTGCCCGCTTAGTGAACGCGGACTGCATTATCTACCATCTGGGCTATGAAGTCTATGAACGCGGCGGGCGCATTATTGACTGCGGCGTTGTGCTCCACCAGTACCATACCCGTAGCTAAAACCCGTCGAAGAGGGTTTTTTGGGATCGGTCAGGGATGGGTTCAGGTTCTGATGGGGGATCTGAAACGGGTTTCGATCGGTGCGCTGCCTTCTCAGACGTTACAGGAGGTTCGTCGGGTTCAGCACGCACACGCGCAGTCTCTTTGGGCGGTTCCGGCTGAACCGCCTGTCCTTTTTTCATCTTCTTTCTGGTATAGCCAAGTTCTTCCTCGCGCCGCTCTTTTGCAAGGTCTTTGATGATTGCCGTTGCCTTTGCCTTGTCCCTGATAAAGAATTCCAGCTCGTCTTTGTCGAGATACAGAGCGCGGGCATACGTTTCCGGATCGGCCTCGATCAGCTTTGCCAGCGGGGTGAAAAAGTCCTCCCGCAACGCACTTCCCGGGATATGGTAGTTCTCCGCCAGCTTTCCCATGATATTGCTTCTCAGAGTCTTTTGCTTTCGTCCGGTGCCCATTCTGCGCCAGCGCCCCGGCGGCATAATGCGTGCCTGAATCCCTCTGCCTTTTGCTGCCTTAGCAGGCCCCATGACCATCAGGGCGGATGCATATTTCCAGAGAGTGTAATACTGGCGGCGATAGGTGCGCCCGATGAACCGGTCGGCCTCTGACAATGTCTTGTAGGCATATGCCCTTTCTGCTAACCCGTTCACTGCGGTCAGTGACTCCTCAATCCATTGTTCGATGGTATCCGGGGTATCGTCCACTTCCCGTGCATACCGCAGCAGGGTCTCATCATCGGCACCGTAATGGATGGCTTTGATGAGTTCAAATATCGACGTGCGCTCGTCTTTTTGCGAGGTGTGCACATCACCGCTCTTGAGATGACGGGTGCCGATGGCCGCAGCAGACAAACTGTTGATGGCCGAGCGCATATCTCCCCCTGAGTTTTGTGCAATTTCTTCGAGGGCCGCCGTGTCGCAGTCCACTCCTTCTGATTTGCAGATGTAACGCAGATGAGGGACGATGCTTTTTGCCATGATGGCCTTAAACTGCACGGTATCGCAGAGGGCCCGAATAGACGGGTCAAGGCCGTACAGGTCGTTTGCAATAAGGATGATGGGCTGCTGGGAAGATTGGATTACGTCGGCTATTGCACGGGCCCCCCCGCGGTCGGCATTGCCGTGGATATTGTCCGCCTCGTCGAAGATAATGAGCCGCCGCCCGGTGCCGGTCAGGCTTGCCGTCGTACTCCCTGCACCGGCGATTTTCTCGATGACCCCTTTGGTGCGCTGGTCGCTTGCGTTGAGTTCGACGACGTCCCAGCCCATATCGCGGGCGAGGGCGTGGGCTGCGGTGGTCTTTCCGATACCCGGCTTTCCATAGAGGATCAGCGGCTTCATCCCGGAATGCCAGGTTCTGCCCCACTCTGCGATCTGTCGGATTGCTGAGCCGTTGCCGACAATGTCCTGCAGGCGTTGCGGGCGGTAGTGTGCAGCCCAGTCCATGAGTATATTCTCTGTGGCTGAAGGGTGAAAAATGCAATGGTACAGCGTCACTTGTGCCTGAACCACTTGCGCCTGCAGGTTTTGTTTACCTGCCCGTTATAGGGCAAAGGGCAGCGTATGCACAAGCGGGCGGCCGGGCTTGTCATTGCACCCTTATCCAGGGGGAATATGCATATCCTTAACTAAAATAACACTGATGTGTCTATCTAAGATGGTGGTATTGTGGTAGATTGTCCCACAGACGAGATTGCAGAAGCTGTACGCGATTATGATGGCGTAAAAAGAAAACGTGCAATAGGAGAAATAATAGAGACACTCCGTCTTGTAACACCAAACGTGCCGGTTTCTTTTGGGGACGACGCAGCGTTGATAAAAAACGGAGATACCGGTCTTCTTCTTGCAGCCGATGGTATATGGGACCGTCTGCTGGATGCAGATCCCTACTGGGCAGGTTTCTGCGCAGTGCTTGTTAATGTGCATGATATTGCTGCGATGGGTGGTATAGCGCTTGCGATGGTGGATATTCTCTCTGTCAAAGACACCACGGTCTGCCGTGAGGTGCTGCGGGGGATGTATGATGCCTCCGCGAAGTTCGGCGTTCCGGTGGTAGGCGGGCATCTGCACCCTGATGCGGAGTTTAATGCCGTTGATGTCGCGATTCTTGGCACGGTGGATCCTGCACATGCAATTTTTTCCCATACTGCACAGGTGGGTGACCGGATTGTCGCAGCGATCGATCTGCATGGGCGGGTGCACCCTTCCTGCGCCCTGAACTGGGATTCTGCTACCCTTAGGACATCAGAAGAGGTGCGGGCCCAGGTGCGGGTGATGCACACTCTTGGCGAGCGGGATCTGGTGACGGCCGGCAAGGATATCAGTAACCCGGGGGTTATTGGTACGCTCGGGATGCTGCTTGAGACCAGCAAAAAGGGCGCTGATATCTGCCTTGACGAGATTCCGCGGCCTGATCTCGATGCACTCGGTATCACCTTTGAGCACTGGGTGCGCATGTATCCGGGGATGGGTTTTATCTGTTCCGTGCCTTCCGGGTCAGTGGATCAGGTTATTGGCCTGTTTTCCGGTGTCGGGATGACCGCTGCAGATATCGGGGTCGTGACGGATTCACGCAGGCTGCTCATTCATCATGGTGATACTACGTCCATGGTATTTGATCTCAAAAAGCAGGGGATCATGGGGATTCCCATGGATGAGTAAGGAGGAACGGCCAATGGTTATTGGTATCGGCGCCGATACAAATCCGGAAGCTGTCCGAATGACCATGGAGAAGCTTTCAGGGATCATCCCTCTCCGCTGTTTTACCCATCCTGATAATCGGGATGTCTTTTCTGGTTTCGATGCGGTGTATGCTTCGGTGCCGGAGGAGGCGCTGGTGCAGGCACTCTTTTCCGGCACGATTGATGCGGCTGTCCGTGGCACTCTGCCGTCGAATTCAACGCTATCAGTATTGAAACGAATTTTCGGTGTTTCCCGCCTTGAGAGAATCGCCTTTCTGGAAACAGGAGACGGTATCCGGTTTCTGCTGGCGCCTGTTGGTGTGGATGAGGGCTGGACGGTCGATGAAAAGGTTTCGCTTATTGCACACGCACGAAGGATTGCGCCTGCCTTTGGGATGGATAGCCGTGTGGCGGTGCTTTCCGGGGGGCGTCTGGGTGATGTGGGCCGTCATCCGGTGGTGGACAGAACGATTCTGGATGCAGAGGAAGTGGCTGCCCGCACCGGCGCCGATCACGCAGAGATCCTGATTGAGTCTGCGGTCTCTTCTCACGGGATTGTCATCGCTCCGGATGGCATATCCGGAAACCTTATTTTTCGCACATTATGTCTCCTCGGAGGGGGCGTTGGACATGGTGCACCGGTGG
>CAZFXY010000070.1:0-9214 GCA_964523185.1 uncultured Methanoculleus sp. | reverse complement strand
CACCAACACCAACACCAACACCAACACCAACACCAACACCAACACCAACACCAACGCCATCTCCCGCACCACCAGACAGAGATAGTAGCGAGGTGCCGCCAGATGCCTACCCCTTCCCGGTGGTGGAGGAGTCGGCCTTTGAAATTACCATTCTGACACCTAAGCCCGTCCGAATGACCGAACGCTTTACCGAGGTCACCTACACTGCACCCCGGCCTCTCTCCCGTGCATACTACCGGTTTGACAATCGTGAAATGGTGCAGGTGACACCCGGTGCAGCCATTCCCATCGGACGTCTGGCACTCGGCACTCATACCGTCACCGTGACAGGCGTGGATTATTATGGACGGTACGGGGAAGGGACGATTGTCTTTGAAGTAATTCCCCTTGCACTGGGAGAGACACAAACGGTGGGCACCGCGGCATACCCCGACGATGCTGCATTCAGCTTCACCGGCCAGAGAGTGAATTATACTCTCACCTTTGAAGCTGAGGCTATTGCAGAAGAGAGCGTCAGTGTCTTTGTCAACCGGCACCTGACCGGAATTCCCGGAGAGGGAGTAGCAGTCACCCCGTCTGCTGCAAGAAACGGACAGGTGGGAACCATTGCTGATCTGCGGACCGGGTGGCAGATCTACACAATGCCAGTGCCTGATGAAATGGTTGTGGCAGGTGATGAGAATCTCATCTCCTTTATCCACGCGGGAAACCCCTCACGCACGGCCAGTCTTGCGGAATGGCATGTCCGGAACGTCATCCTTGCACCATCCCTGCAGACATCCGCCCCAATGATACAGGTATTCACCCCCGATCAGGCCTGCGGTCCCGATGAGGAAGTGATGGCATGGGTCAGGATCGCAGGTATTGCACCGGATGACCGGTATGTGGCAACCGTCTGCCTTATTGCACCGGACGGGACAGAACTGCCGTTTCCGGGAGAGTCCGGTGAAGTGGCACCCCTTGCCGCAGACTATGTCACGAATAACCATCAGGGACGTCTGCCGGGGTCATTTGTCTTCACGGACGGCATGGAGAACGGGACATATCTCTTAAAAGCAACGCTCACGCCCGAGGAGAGCGACCGACTGGTATCACTCTCATCCGTCCCGGTTTATTTCAGCTCGGCTCCTTCCGTGCACCTCTACCGGAACCGGGCAGACCTCACGGACGGGATGGCGCTTCGTGTCACCGGCGCTGTCACCAGAGGAGAGGAGGACAGGAACGCTTCACTGACCGTTTTCCTCGAACCACCGGAAGGGCCGGTTCGTTACCTCCCGGCGGGAACGGAAGAGTATGCCTCCACCCGGATGGCACCCCTTGCCTCAGAATACATGCTGCTCTTCGATGATCAGATAACCGATGCGTGGCAGGACGGCACCTATACCGTCCGTGCCCGGCTCACCGGTGAAGACGGGATACCCCTCGCTGAAGACACCGCCACCTTCTCTGTGTCGCGCGATGACGGAACTCTTCAGCTGGTATTCCCCGGTGATGTCAGAACAAAAACAGTCTCCGGGAGCAGAATCAGACTGACGGATACCGCCACACGGGAAATTGTGCAGGACCAGATTCGGGACGGGCTCCATACCAGGGTCACCCTGACCGTGCCAGCAGGCACCTATCTCATCAGCGGTGAGATCACGACGGCGGACGGCAGCCTGTGGATTATTTCCGGCAGCTCTGCCAACCGGGCCGTTGTCCGGGCAGGTGAAACAACAGTACGAGAACTCTCACTCATGCCACCGGTGGCCGGCATGATCCCAGAGGTGAGCGCATGAACATACAGCGATGCCTGCTGGTTTTCCTTCTCCTCACCATACTCGCTGCACCGGCTCTCGCTGACGCAGGCGGATGCTCTGCACCGACCGTCTATGTGCCGCAGATCACCGTGGGGGAGAGCATACCGGCAGAAACAGCAGCCCTCCTGAACCTCCGGTTCACCCGGACCCTGCAGGAAGCAAACCCGGGCGTCCGCATCAGTTCAGCAGCAGAGATTGGGGAACTCCTCCGGGACGAACAGGAGAGGATGGCTGCCGGCGCTGATAGCGGAGAGATCAGAGTCTCCATCGGACAGAAGGTCAATACAGAGTATGTGGCTGCACTCTCTGTCAGTCAGGTGGGGTCCCGGTATGTGGTCACCTCATCTCTTGCGGACGCTGACCTTTTTATCGTAGTGGCACGGGCATCTGCCGAAGCCGCTTTGGCAGATGGACCGGACGGTGCGGTGTCACAAGCGGCAGCAGACCTTGGCGATCTTTCTGCTCTCATCCGGGCGCATGAAAAAGCGCACCCGGTCCCGCCACGCGGGCCGTCACTCTCTCTCGCAATCAGTCCCGCATCAGTAACAGCAGAAGACATCCGTGACACTACGACTATCACCGTGACCGTCACCACCTGTGCCGGAGACCCCGTGCCGGGCGCAAAGGTCTACTTTGAGAGAAAGACCGCGAGGGGATGGGTAGAGGGCGCTGGCGAATCCACAGATTCCGGCTGGTATGGATGGCAGTATGCCCTCACCGGGGCTGACGGGATGGCACATGCCACCTATCGGCTGGACGCCGCACGGGGCACCGGCGCAGGAAAAGATACCGTGAGCATCGGAACAAACGGACGCGGCGGAAAGGATGCAACAACCCGCATCGATATTCCCATCACCGGGGTGAGGCTTGAGGCACGCCCGGCAAAACCGGAGATCCCGCCGGAGGGCCAGACTGACATCACCGTCACCCTCTTTGAACGGTCGCCGGACGGAAACCGCCGCCCGCTTGCTGACCGGAGCCTTTATCTGGAGAAATTCCGGCTCTCTGACGGGGTCCGTGTCATTGTGGCCGGAGAAACGGATGCAAAGGGAAACCCGGTCACCGATGCAAACGGTGAGGTGCTCCTGAAGTTTATCGCCGGAAAGAACGAGGGCACAGAACAGATGCACATCCTCTTCCAGGATGTGGGAGTAGGGTATGCCGATGCGGTGGAGGCATGGGTGGAGATTCGCGTGAAAAAGGATGAGTATGCAGGCACCGTGAACTGGAAAGAGTCGGGGAAAATGGCGTATGAGTACTCATTCCAGAGTATGCATGATGCCATCGCCTATGATTATTCATTCAGCCTGACCGGGCACACCATAAAAGAGAAGAGCACGGGAAAAGAACAGACCGATGCCTCATATGCCTTCACGGATTCATATGACCTCTTCTCATCCGGCTATACTCCCTATGAGACCTCACCCACCAGTGAGCACTACGATGTTGTGCCGTTTGAAGAGGAGTGGCTGGTTGACTCATCCATCCGGGGCCGGGTTGATAATTACCCGACCATCAACATCGTCATGAACGAAAAGTTCTCATCGTATGAAATTCCGGTCACCCCCTATCCGGTTCCAATGCCCGCAACGGGCACCCATTCGTATGATATCACCATGACATACTTTGTCCACGGCACCCCTCACACCGGAACAGACAGCGGCACGATTCCCGCAGCAGGGACATTCGCGGTCGGGGGGACAAGGCCGGTGACCGGCATCCGCATGAAGAGTCTGCCCGTGCTCCCCTCCGGACACCCGGACAGATGGGTCCGTGACACGCTCATGCGGCAGGGAAACGGGATAAATGAAAAGATCTCTGCACTCAGCGATGCAGGGATCACCAGTCTCATGAAACAGACCGGAAAGAACGTCTATGAACATTCATGGTCGACACGTGACGCTGCGTCATACCATGACACACTCTTTGCGTTCCTCGATTCTGATGCGAGAATGGATCTGGAGCAGTCGTTTACGCGGGACGTTACTCTCAGGGTGGTGAAATTATGAACGGAAAAACGACACAGGCGGTCGTCATTCTGCTGCTTGTCCTCGTAACAGTTGGATGCGTCCAGGCCCTGACCATCTCTGTTGCCCCCGTAGGGGGAGATTATTCCAACGTGCAGCAGGCACTTGATGCAGCATCACCGGGCGATGAGATTATGGTTGCGGCAGGCACCTATCCGGGCGGGGTGATGGTTAATGTGCCGGTCACCCTCTCAGGCAAAGACCGTGCCACGGTAGGGAGCAATGCTGACACGGTTGCCCTCTATGTAAATGCAGATAATGTCGTCATCCGGAATCTGTCCTGCACCGCATCAGGTGCCGGTATCATCGCAAACGAGACAGACGGGCTGCAGGCCGATGGATGCCGGGTCATCAGCGGTGACATCGGCATTCTCTTTACGGGCTGCAGTAACAGCGCAATCACCAGCACCGAAGTCACGGCCAAAAGAACCGGCATAGAGGTGGCATCCTGCAATGTAACAGCCGTTTCCGGATCCCGCGTATCTGCCAATAGTGTGGGTATCACCATAAAAGGCTCCGCTGATGCAACAGTGGAAGATACGAGTATTCTCGGCGCTGAGATTGGAATTCTCATGGAAAACTCAGGTGGATGCAGGGCAAATGACGTCACGTTCGCAGGGATCGGCGGTGCGGTTCTCGGGATTGGTGCCCATGCGTGCACGATCACCGGTTCCGCGTTTACGGATGTAACGCAGTATATCCAGTTCTATGCGGCATCCGGGTGCCGGGTTGAAGCGCCATCTCTGGAGGGTCCGGCGTTTTTTGCAGCAGACATCTTCTCTGACACAGAATACCGGTGCGGCCCGTATTCCATTCGCGGACGGGACTATGGCTTTCTGTATGATTCATATGAGGCGCCTGAAGGCTACCAGCGCTACGGGGACGCGATGAACATCACGTTCATTACCGCAGCAGAATCACCGAACCCTCCTATGGCCACCATCACCGCAGATCTTCCGGTGAAAACCGCCGGAATGATACGAAATACCTATGGACTCTACCGCACCGATGGTGCAACACCCATACTGGTGTCCGTCCCGGAAGTCTCTGATAGCGGAGTGCAGACACTACAGATGAATATGACCGAACCTGGGCATATTGTCCTGATGGCCCGGGCAGAGCCGGAGGAGACCCCGTATTATGACATCTTCCTCTGGGCAGTCGTCGTTCTCGGGGTGCTGCTGCTTCTGGTGGTGTGGCGAAAGCGGTAGGCAGGAAAGCGGATGCCACACCTCACATACCTCACATACTTTCCAAATTGTTCACGCATTCCAAAATGTTCACGCATTCCAAAATGTTCACGCATTCCAAAATCTCCATACTTTCAAAAATGTCCATACTTTCAAAAATGTCCATACTTTCAAAAATGTTCACACGTTACAAATTATTCATGCCTTCCATATTCCCGGATTTCCCTCTTTCGGATGCCGGAAAAAGAGTGCAAAGGAATTCGTAGTTATCGCTTCTTTTATTTATTATCTCGCCAATACTCCAATGAGCGCCTATGAAAGCGGTATATGGAATACTAATGCTAGTCACTCTTGCAGGCATAATCTGTGCGGCAGGGTGCATTTCAAATGAAACAGGAAAAGACGTGACTCCACCACCTGTTGCGGAACAGGACAAAATCGTCCTGACCGGTGAAGGGAATAACAGAGATATCATCCCGATTGACCTGCAGACCGAGATCCACATTTCTCTCCCGGAGAACCCGACAACGGGCTACTCATGGAATGTGACCGGTAGTAACGGCCTGACCATTAAGGGTGACACCTTTATCCCACCCAAAGAACAAATCCCCGGTGCAGGCGGCATGCATGTCTGGACGCTTGAGCCAAAGGTGACCGGTATTGTGACATTCAGCGCCGTATACACCCGCCCATGGGAAGACATCCAACCGGATGAAGACAACACCTACACCGTCGCCTTCTACGTGACTCCTGATGGAACTGCGGTAATGAATGTGATCAACGCGAATAATGGCGACACCGTCTCCGTATCAAAGGGCGATGCCGTCCTTGTGGCACTGGATGAGAACCCGACGACCGGATACCAGTGGACGGCGGGAGTCTCAGGCACCGCAGAGATTGCCACCGACTCGTTTATTCCACCCCATTCAGACACACCCCTTGTTGGTGCAGGTGGCGTTCACAAGTGGCTCGTGACCTTCACCGGCGCACCATCCGGCACCTTTGACGCAGCATACGCCCGTCCGTGGGAAGAGACAGTCGCGGATGATACGTCATTCACCGTCACCTTTGCCGGGATATAAATCCCCTCATATCATTTTTTTGCATGTATCTGTTTTTCGCAGGTAGCGGTTCCGGCAGTAAGACATAACACCATATATCCTGACGATACTGCATAATCAGTCGCACAATCGGTCGCACAATCATTCACTTTCACCCCGCAGGCCAATGCATAAATAGAGAATTCTGCAATTCTTCGCACGAACACCCATGACAGACATTACCCGTACTGAGATTGCACCGCAGACGGTCCTTGGTATACACCGACGCGAATTCTACCGGGAACAGATTCCAAAACAGGTTATGGAACTCTTCCAATACGTGGAACAGGAAAAGATAGAGATTGCCGGCATGCCGGTATTTGTCTGCCACGAAACCTCTGTTGAAGAACCAATGCAGGCAGCAGAAGAAGGAAACGCAGACATTGAAGTCGCAGCCCCGTGGCAGCGTCGGTCACCATCACGGGAGAAAGTCCGGATGACATCTCATGGTATGAACCCCCCGGCGAAACGATGGTGAAAGCTATCCACAAAGGACCCTGTGAGACATGTGAAGCAACCTACAACGAAGTATTCGCATGGATACAGGCGCACGGGAAGGAAATAACAGGCCCGA
This sequence comes from uncultured Methanoculleus sp., assembly GCA_964523185.1. GTDB lineage: Archaea > Halobacteriota > Methanomicrobia > Methanomicrobiales > Methanomicrobiaceae > Methanogenium. Next base: position 2,524 of record CAZFXY010000070.1, on the reverse strand, counting down.
TTCGTGAGATATACCTGAATGACCCGGAAGATGTGGCAGAAGAGAACATTCTGACAGAGATGTATGTGCCGGTGAGATAAAATCAATACATCCTGCTCTATTTCAGATAATACATCCAAAACACTATATTCAATCTCTCAATCAATTCATTCAGCCAATAGTTCCTGTTTTTTTCAGCTGAAATACCAGATCATTACCTATCAGAATGAGATACCAAACAAACAAGAATCCCAAAACGAACCCTAAAAACGAATGGGCCTGCCCGGATTCGAACCGGGGATCCTCGCCATGTAAAGGCGATGTCATAACCAGCTAGACCACAAGCCCTGTATGCACGTTGTGCCTTAATCTCATCTCTTTCAAAGATATTAAGCTTTGCGGAAACTTCAGTGGAAAAATTACCTTCCAGACACGGGATGGACGCCTCCCCCGTTGTTACATACACCATATTTCCATCGTGTTCCCTTTCGTAGCTCTTCTGCCGATGCTGTCTCTCTTTCTGCAATCTTTATACGATGCGCTGTCATACAACTATTAAAGGGAGAATAGAGGATATTTACCCGCATCGGGCCACCTTCACCGCCCTCTTTTCCCTTTCAACAAAAACAAAAGGAACAACCACCCCATGGAAAACTTCATCATCGCCGCGGCATGCTACATCGTGGTAAATATCATCGCATTTCTTGTCTACGGACGGGATAAGCACAAGGCAGAGAACGGTACGTGGCGCACATCGGAGAAGACACTCATCATCGCGGCATTCCTCGGGCCCTTCGGGGCATATGCAGGCATGCGAAAGTTCCGGCACAAAACACAGAAACTAAAGTTCAAACTGGTCCCGTTCTTTCTCATGCTGCATGCTGGTGCGTTCATCTGGTTTGGAAGCCTCCTGCTCCTTACATGAGACAGGGAATAACAGGCTGACGCCTGTTCCCCGAGAAACAACAAACAGCTATCGGAACTGGGAAAAAAATATATTTTACTGGTAACCAAAGGACTCAAGGGTCACGTCAGGGTTTACCGCACCACAGTGATATACCTTGCCTTCAGAGATTTCATTGATGGTCACTTCCGCTGGTGCAAAGAGACCCTGATCGATCTTAAAGAAGTCGAAATTTGCCTCCTTGAATGTGTCATAAAACGGTCTGCCATAGGAAGAAGAGGTGCTGGACGGAATCTTGTCGACATAGTCTGCGATGTCAGCACCATCGATGGTCAGGTTTATTTGTCCATAGTAGATGGTGGCGTCATTGGTGCATCCCATTGCCTTTGTGGAGTTTGCCTTCACCGGAGCAATCGGAGCTGAACCACATGCACATATGACCTTCTTCGGGTCGTAGTGCAGCTGTTCAAGGCGGTAGATAGCAGTCTCGACACAGCGGCCGGCGACCTGAACGGAGCCAACCACCGATGCGGTCGGTGCAACGACTGCACAGACATTTGCAACATCGACATTGCATCCGTCTGCAATCTTCTGCAAAACCGCTGCACTGGGGAGGGTGTCAGACTCAAGACAGATCACTGCATAGTCAAATTCGTCCTCGTACTCAATGAGCTCGTAGCACTCCTTCGGGTTGAGGGAAAGGGCACGGGCCGGGCCGCTGCCCATTGCGAAGTATTTCTCGTGCGTGATTCTCCAGCCTGCTTCCTGTGCACCCAGACATGCCAGTGCCGGGAAATCGGTGTTGACCTCAATAAAGGGCATCGGAACGTTTTTAATCTGACCCATCCGAAATGAGACCTCTGCAAGACCGCCCATGCATATTTCCGTAAAGCGTTTTCCTGCTGCATAGCCGCCTTTTGCTGCAACGCCACAATCAACGATGCGTGCTCCGTTATCTATCTGGTGGAAAATCGCGTTGAAATCCTCCGGATATTCTGCAAGCTCTTCAAAAAGCTCAAGTGCAAGTTCATTAATGCTAATCATGAGAGTAAACTCCTCGTCAATTAATTGTTTGAGCAAAATAAATAAGTATTGTCAATTGGCGGAGTCAGTACTATCGATCACTTCAATGACACGGTCGGGTTCATACCTGAGCGTGATCAGACGGGTTCTGCCACGCCCCTCCCGATAATGCAGGTTGATAAGACGCATGGAATCAAACTTCGTGATAATCTCATAGAACCGGGTATAACCCAGCTTCTTTGGAGAGGCTTTCACTGCTTTGTGCACCGCTCCTGTAATCATCTCCTTTTCTTCGCGTGAGCGCTCAGCAATCAGGCGCAGCAGCGCACGCTCCTCCGGGCGGATAGCCTGGATGGTCGCCGTAAGATGGAGATATTTTGAAATCTCATAGGCACGGCAGACATCATCACGTTCCAGACTCCGGCGGGCATCCTTTTCTGCATTGAGACCGGCCCGCTTCAAAAGGTCGATACCCACCCGGAGGTCCCCGCCTTTCAGCGTCTGCTCGGTAATGAGCGTCAGCATCTCGTCACTCACAACCCCAGGATAGAATCCCTGCTTCACCCGCTGGTGCAGAATCTCTTTTATCTCATCCTCGTCATAGGGCGGAAAATAGAT
>CAZFXY010000069.1:6904-9277 GCA_964523185.1 uncultured Methanoculleus sp. | reverse complement strand
GGAATTCACCTGCAATGTTCCGACCTGCTGCACCAAGGTGAAATCAACCAATTTTGTGCTGGCATTCGTTAGGGTGACCATCTCAGTCCGGGTATCATAACCATCCTTCACGACCGTCACATTATACTCGCCAACAGGCGTTCCTTCAAAGGTGAAGTTCGTGAACTCGCCCGTGGACTCTTCGTTCAGGTAGATGCTTGCGTTTGTTGGAGTGGAATTAATTTGAAGAGTGCCGACCTGCTGAACCAGAGTGAAGGGAACTGTTTCCATTTCGTCCTTCGCCAGGATGACGGTGATAGACGCGGTATCATACCCATCCTTCACAACCATGACATTATATGTCCCCACCGGAATCCCGGAAAACGTTGCATCGGTTGTATTTCCGGCCTCAACACCGTTCAGGAAAATGGACGCGTTGTTCGGTGTTGAATTCACCTGAATAATACCGGTATCAAACTGCTGCCACTGGAAGATCGGATACGAGCCTTTGTACGGAAACACACGCCAAACCTTTGTTGCGTCCTTGGTTTCGCTGATAGTATCTGTAGACCAATTTAAACCATCATCTGTCGTATTTCCGGTAAGGAAGTCGTAGTCCCTGAATTTCGTCAGATCAGATATCAGAATGCCATATTCAGTGGCCTGCATATCATGACAATAACAGTTCGTTATGGTGCCGCTCAAATAGTCACCGACAAGACCGCCGGCATTGGAACCAGCAGTGGCATCGCCCGTTGCATAACAGTTCGTTATGGTGCCACCGTTTAGATTACACCCGACGAGACTGCCGGCAAAATCAATTTTTGCAGCGGCATTGCCCGTTGCATAACAGTTGATTACCGTGCTGCCATCATTGCTCCCAACAAGTCCGCCGGCTTTACTAGTGGTATTAGTATTAGTAGTAGTGGCAGTGGCATCGCCCGTTGCATAACAGTCCGTTATGGTGCCACCACCAAAATTATACCCGACAAGACCGCCTGCAGTGCGAACCGCAGTGGCATTGCCCGTTGCATAACAGTTCCTTATGGTGCCACTGCCAAAATTATACCCGACAAGACCCCCGGCTTTATTGCCAATAGTTGTAGTGGCATCGCCCGTTGCATAGCAGTCCGTTATGGTGCCATCGTTTTGATTATACCCGACAAGGCCACCGGCTATATTTGCATGAGCAGTGACACTGCCTGTTGCATTACAGTTCGTTACGGTGCCACTATTAACCCCGACAAGGCCGCCGACATTATTTAAACCAGCAGTGGCGTTGCCCGTTGCAGAACAAGTGATTATGCTACCACCTTCGCTCCAACCTACAAGTATCCCGACATTTTTATTACCACGAACACCAGCATCACCGGCATTAACCGTTAAATCCTTAATTGTTCCAGTTCCGTCAAGATAGCCAAAGAAACCAATATGGTCAGCACCACTTTTATCCATCGTAAAATTGCTTATGGCGAAACCCTGACCATCAAAACTGCCGGTGAACGGCATGGCTAAATTCCCAATCGGATTCGCCGGGCTCCCGGCAGAGAGTGTGATATCATTCGTCAAAATGAAATGTTTGTTCCAATCGCCCGAATAGGTCGAGAGAGAGAGAACATCATTACTCGAGCTTATCTCATAGGGATGGGTAACTGTGCCATTGCCGCCCGAATACTGCGGAACCAGAGTGAAGGGAACAGTTTCCGTCTCGCCCTGTGCCAGGGTGACGGAGGTAGACGCGTTGTCATATCCCGATTTCACGACGGTGACATTATACGTGCCCACCGGCTGGTTTGTGAACGTGAAATTCGTCAGTTGGGTAGTATCAGTGCCATTAAGGAAGATACGTGCATCAGAAGGAATCGAGGTAACATTTAATGTGCCGACCTGCGGAACCAGAGTGAAGGGAACTTTTTCCGTCTCGCCCTTCGCCAGGATGACAGTGATAGACGCGGTATCATAGCCATCCTTCACAACCGTGATATTATATGTGCCCACCGGAATTCCGGAAAACGTTGCATTGGTAGTATTTCCAGTATCAACGCCGTTCAGGAAGATGGACGCGTTGTTCGGTATTGATGTTACCTGAATAGTATTGGTATCAAACTGCTGCCACTGGAAGATCGGATACAAAACTTTGTACGGAGACACCCGCCAAACCTTTGTTTCGTCCTTAGTTTCGCTGATGTCATCTGTAGACCAGTTCAAACCATCCTCTGCCGTATCTCCGGTAAGGAAGGCATAGTCCCTGAATTTCGTCAGATCGGATATCTGGATGCCATCAATGCCCTGCATATCATAACGGTAACAGTTCGTTATGGTGCCATCATTATTAAGCCCGACAAGACCACCGGCTTGTTCTTTAGCAGTGGCATTGCCCGTTGCATAACAGTT
>CAZFXY010000069.1:0-6804 GCA_964523185.1 uncultured Methanoculleus sp. | reverse complement strand
TAGCAGTGGCATTGCCCGTTGCATAACAGTTCGTTATGGGGCCTTTATTAAACCCGACAAGACCGCCGGCATAAAATTCAGCAGTGGCATCGCCCGTTGCATGACAGTCCGTTACGGTGCCATAATTAGTCCCGACAAGCACCCCGACATAATTTTTACCATGAACTCCAGCAACACCCGCATGAACCGTTAAATTCGTAATCTTTCCGATACTGCCAAGAATGCCAAAGAAACCAATATTGTCGGAATTAACGGCATTCATCGTAATATCGCTTATGGCGAAACCCTGACCATCAAAACTGCCGGTGAACGGATGGGTGCTATTTCCAATCGGATTCGCCGGGCTTTCGGCAGAGAGGGGGATATTATTCAACAAAATGAAATGCGTGTCCCAACTGCCCGAATCCTTTGACAGATTGAGGACATCATTACTGGTGCTTATCTGATAGGGATCATCCGCGGTACCATTGCCGCCGCTGTATACATAAGCAGCAGAAGCCGGGCTGACGGCCCCGATGCAGAGCGACAATACCACAATACAAAAAAAAGTGAAGACCCATTTCCTCAGAGAGGCAGAAGTGCCTGCCATACGATAGGCATGCAACGCAGCAGGAGGACTATACATGTGATATAGGTTTCGCCGTTACCTATATCAAATATAAGGAATGTTACTCATTTCCAGCAAAAAGCAGCCAGCAAATAATAATCTATCAGAAATTCATCACACATTCTGAAAAATACCCTTAAAATCGTTTGTATAATCGAATCCAAGGGCAAATCAATCTCTTCCATTGATTGCAGGGGCTTGTTATTGTTGTTGTTGTTGGTGTTGGTGTTGTTGTTTTTTCCCTGAGTACGCTGATAAACCAGGCGGATGCCACATCCCCTGCCCCACGCACGCTGATCTTTGATCAAAAACGACGCAGACCATTCCTTTGCCTGCGGGCCAGTTCACCATGCACCACCCGCGTTTCCCTTTGGACACCGGCACCTCTACCCTTCAGGGTAGTCAGCAGGAGAGGAGGTATTTAACATCAGGAAAACAGTCCATATACAGGAATGAGCATATGACCGAAAAAACCCGGTTTTCCTTTGCCGACACGGACACAGCAATGACTGAGCTGGTGAACGAGACGGATCACAACACGCTGGCCATCTGGGCTGCTGACTGCGTTGAACATGTTCTCCCTTATTTTGAGGTACAATACCCACACGACCACCGACCCGCAGACGCGATAGAAGCACTGCGGGAGTGGATCCAGACGGGAGTATTTCATATGGAGGTCATCCGCAACGCGTCACTTGATGCCCATGCGGCTGCCCGCGAGGTGGAAAGGGATAATGCAGCCCGCTCTGCTGCCCGTGCTGCTGGTCATGCGGCTGCCACCGCCCATGTCGCCACGCATGCCCTTGCTGCGGCAAGATATGCCTTGCAGGCCATTTACCGGGCCTCAGAACCCTCTGAAACCGAAGCCGAGGTCGCCCGTGAACGGGACTGGCAATACCGGCATCTCCTTAAACTAAGAAACAGTCGTACGACATGAAAACGTGTTGCACCGGATGGTGATGAACAGAAATGAAGGAAAGAGGTGATGAACAGAAATGAAGGAAAGAGGTGATGACAGAGGCACATCGTTTGCTGATCAGAGTGTTACCTCCGCATACAGAAGACAGGAAATAAACCTCATATACCCCTGTTCCTGATTATCACTGCACTGTTTTATCCATTCAGATATATTCCCGGGGGCCTAATGCAATTTTGTTCCCTCGTGTACATACGGTGTGTGCGCCCCCGGTAAATACAGCCCCCGAAAAAATTGAATATCAGAAGAATACCCGGATATCCGGCTAAATTTTGGAGCATACCTGCCCGTGTGACACGATTTAAAGGATAACTGTAGATCGGATGCCCGTTCCCTGCACAGAACACATCTGTTTTTGAAATCTACCACCATATTGACCCTAAAAATAGATTGTTTTGCCAAAGACCGGATAAATATCGAGTATTTCAACAGCAGCCTCTTCAAAACGGCAACCGGCAGCACAGAGCCAAATAGGCCATAATTCAAGCCATTTTAACAATTTAACCCTGAATAATGGAGTTTTCCCACAAAACATATAAGGGGTGAACAGAAATGTACGGTTATATCATAGAGTATTCTGATTTCTGTTACCTGACAAACAATCCACACTGGTTTTAATCGTATGACAATCTATTCAACCAATCAGCAGCAGATGGCTGCAAAAATCGATCCCAAATCGCAGCGTGTCCAATGGAAAGACTGGCACTGGCAGGTCAGCCGCACGATAAAGGATATCGCTACCGTCGAACGGCTGCTGGGGATCCAGTTCCCGCCGGAGAAACGAACGAAGCTTGAGGAGACCATTGCGAAATTCCCCTTCTGCATCACACCCTATTACCTCTCCCTCATCGAAGCAGACGATTATGAAAACGACCCTGTCTTCATGCAGGCCTTCCCATCTGAAGCCGAACTCATCATCGAAGAATGCGACATGGAAGACCCCCTTGCAGAAGATACAGACAGCCCCGTTGCCTGCATTACCCACCGGTATCCTGACCGGGTGCTGTTTCTGGTCAGTAATGTATGTGCCATGTACTGCCGCCACTGCACCCGGAAACGGAAGGTCGGAGATATCGACACCATCCCGGACAGGGCTGCCATCCGCAAGGGGCTTGACTATATCGCCAAAACTCCTGCCATCCGGGACGTGCTGCTCTCAGGAGGCGACCCGCTCATGCTGCCCGATGCCTATCTCGACTGGATTCTTACTGAGCTGCATGCTATTCCTCATGTTGAGATCATCCGGATAGGAAGCCGTGTCCCAGTCGTCCTTCCCTACCGTATCACCGACGAGCTTGTCAAAATGCTTAAAAAGCACCACCCCCTCTACCTCAATACGCACTTCAATCACCCACGGGAAATAACCGCTTCATCAAAGGAAGCACTCAAAAAACTCGCCGATGCAGGTATCCCGCTCGGCAACCAGACGGTGCTTTTAGCCGGTGTCAATGACTGCCCCCGGATTATGAAGAGTCTCATGCAGAAGCTCGTCCGGGAGAGGGTTCGCCCTTATTATCTTTACCAGTGCGACCTTTCAGAAGGGCTTGCTCACTTCCGCACCCCCGTGGGAAAAGGCATCGAGATAATCGAGAGCCTCATCGGGCATACGAGTGGATTTGCGGTCCCTACCTATGTCATCGACGCCCCCGGAGGAGGCGGCAAGATTCCGGTGATGCCCAATTACCTCATTTCATGGTCAACGAACAAGGTGGTGCTGCGAAACTATGAAGGGGTCATCTCCACCTATCGTGAACCGGACCACTATCAGCAGATCTATTGTGACGGAAACTGTGAGACGTGCACGCTGCAGCTGAAACTGGATGATGCAAACGAGATGAAAGGGGTCGGCATCGAGCTGTTGCTCTCCGACTACGATGACACCTATATGCTGATTCCTCAGGATAACGAACGGGTTGACCGGCGCAATGGCGAGTGATACCATCGCCCTTCTTGGCTCATCAGTTGTTCAGCACGGGCCCTGGAATGACCGTGTCTACCTGATGAAGCTTGGGTCTGATGATACCGATACCATCATCCCGGCCATCGAGGCGCTGGCGGAGCAGTACAATTACTCAAAACTCTTTGTCAAGGTTCCTTGTTCTGCCAAAGAACAATTTTGTGCGGCCGGATACCAGGCCGAGGCCCATGTTCCGGGTATGTTTGGCGGGAGGGAGGATGGCTGGTTTCTTGCACGATATCCCGAACCCTCACGGGCAGACCCCGGTGATGCAGCGCCTCTAACCGCAGAGGTGCTCAAATCTGCGAGGTCACGGCCGAAACCCTGGGGGAACAGTATTATGCCATCCGATTTTGTGATTGGTGAAGCAGGTCGGGCGGATGTGGACGCATTGGCGGGGCTGTATGAAGAGGTCTTTGAGACCTATCCGTTCCCTATCCACGACCCTGCCTATATCCGGGAGACGATGGGCGAGGGTATACGCTATTTTATCGTCCGGTCAGGCAACCAGGTGGTGGCGGCCTCGTCTGCGGAGGTGGATGTATCCGGCAGGAATGCGGAGATGACGGACTTTGCAACAGATCCTGCATACCGGGGAATGGGGCTCTCCACGGCCCTTCTGGCGAATATGGAAGGGGCAATGCGACGCTCCGGGATAGTGACCGTGTTTACCATCGCACGGGCGGCCTTCTATCCCATTAATATCATCTTTGCCCGTGCCGGATACCGGTTCGGTGGAACACTGGTCAATAACACGAATATCTGCGGTGCCTTCGAGAGCATGAATGTCTGGTACAAATCTCTCGGCAGGGGAGATATGAGGTGACAGGGAGAAGGGAGAGAGAGAGACAGTGCGGAAATTTTTGGTGCAACAATTTCCTGAAAAACGGGAATTCATCTCCCCGTTGCATGAGAATCAAAAATTAAAACGGCAAAGCATTTTCTCCTGAAAAAAGCGAAATCTTCGCGTACTTTTATAATAATATTCTCCGTATTATGGGGAATTTCAGAAGATGCAGCCATATGGGCATTCCTTAATCTCTCCTTTTTCCACCGGAATATAATACTATACTTTTTTTCCATCTGGTTAATGGCAGCGATGGCAACAGTCAAATCCCATTACATCTCCCCATACACCCGATTCACTCCCATTTTCAATTCCAAAACAGCCGGGCAAATATGACAAATATTCATTGTTTTATCAGGTAAATATTAATAAATGTAGACTATAGGTAGAGAAATTACCGTGATAGTATGAAAAAATCAGCAGGGTTGAGGTTTTTTAGAAATCACCTCTTTAATCGTATGTTCAATTCTCCCAAACGTCCAACCTATGCGTATATTACCATTACGTCACTGTGCAATTCTCAATGCAGGTATTGTGACATGTGGAAAAATAAACCTGATACCGAGCTGAATACTGACGAATGGAAACAAATTATCGATGAATTCGTAAAGCTTGGTGTGGTGACACTGACGTTTAGTGGCGGAGAGCCTTTTCTTCGCAAAGATTTGTTTGAGCTTGCGTGGTATGCAAAATCGCAGGGACTCATCACGATGGTTGTTACAAACCTGAGTATATTCAAAGAACATGATATTGAAAAAATAGCTGATAGCTTCGATTTTTTCGGAATTTCTATCGACACTACACACCCCGAAATATATAAAGAGATCAGGGGTATGGACTGGCTGGAACGAATTAAGGACAATGTCCCCAAATTGATGAGCGGGCTTGCTCTGCTGCAGGCTGAGGTGAACGTTTGTGGAATGGTTACCATAACGAATAAAAATGCAGATGAAATGCATGACGTAATCCATATGATCTTTGATGAACTCGGAATGGATACCGTATCGTTTAATTTACTGGATCCAAGTGGAGGTGCAACTGCGGCAGAGCTTGCACCGACCACACAACAAATAACAGATAGTAAACAGGTCATCTCAGATCATAAATCATCGTATCCAATCAGTAATTCCACGCGATTCCTTAACCAGATAGGAAAATTTGATTACCGCTGTAATCCCTGGAAATCTGTGCAGATAAATTCAACGGGTCATTTATTATCCCCGTGCCTCCTCGCTTCAGGGAGACCGGACATTTTCCCCGATGTAAGAAAAACAGATCTGTGCACCCATAAATTATCTGACGTATGGAAAGAACACCAGGCGATTTATGCTAAATATGCCAATTGTAATCTGTGTAACCTTGGATGTGTTGCAGAATCCGCATGGTCGACGTACGATTTGCCCTTTGTAATAAATGACACGTTTCGTGGTACGATGGTACCGACATTTACCAGAGTACGCAAGCGAAATGCAGGAAAAGCGAAACCCGATATTCCGTTGGAGATCTCATCGAAAAAAAACTGTCATGAAAGATAAACAGTCACTATCTCCCACCCTCTTCTTTCTCTCTTCACTCCGCTCCCAACAGCCACTTCCAGAGCGGGACAGCGCGAACATCACCTTTCCGTTGTGCGATATCCCTGGTAATCAGCACCGGATCTTTTACCCGGGCACCAAATTCCCGGGCGAACTCCCGGAATCCATCCAGTTTTTCCCGGGGAATGGTATCGGTGTAGGCAACACTGACGGCACTCAGCGTATTGTCCGGGTGTTTCAACACAAAATCGACCTCATACCCTTTCTTCCAATAGTATGGTTCAAACCCGCGCCGCCGCAGTTCGATATACACCAGATTTTCCGCACATCGCTCTTCATTCAACGATACCGTGGATAACACCGCGTTTCTGAGGCCATTATCGATACAGTAGATTTTCTTGTTGTTGCGGGCCTGCACCTTGGGTGAACTGGTAAAATACTGAACCTCGAAGAGCACATGGGCCATCGCAGCATACTGAATATACTCCCGGACGGTTACTGCATCAATACCCAGCACCCGCACGAGCTGCCGGTAGGAAAATTGCGAGGCCATATTGGTCAAAAGATAGGAGAGGAGATCGCTCATCGCCCGCTGGTTGCGCACCTCGTTCACCCGGACGATGTCTCGGTAGACAATGCTGTCATAGTATGCCCTGAGCTGGTCTTTTTTCACTTCCTCGTCTTTCTGTCCGATGATCTGAGGAAACCCGCCTTCAAAAAGATAGCGGGTAAGCAATGCCATAATCTCCTGTTTTTGGTTGACTAACAGCACCGGATCGGTGCCTGCACGCACTCCATGGAAAAGCAGGTACTCGGAAAAATCGAGAGGGGTGACGATTACCGGAAGATACCGGCCGCTGATCAGTGTCGATACCTTTGAGT
>CAZFXY010000068.1:3849-9286 GCA_964523185.1 uncultured Methanoculleus sp. | reverse complement strand
AGCAGGATTGCTTTCAGAAACTGTCCCGTGTATAACTGTCCCAGGCCGGGAATAAAGAAAGACAGTATCAATGCCAGAAGAGGAGATGCCATATGCTACAGGATACCATTTTTAATATATAAATGTACGGGTCCCTACAGAGGGTAATCAGGATTTATGTCAGGTGTTACCGCTGTGAAAGCGGCAAAAGGAATAAATCTCTTCTTTTCAAACATCTCAGGGTGAAAACTGACCACGAATATATTGCTGGATTTCTTGGTGCATGCATCGCCGCATTTCTTGTCTCCTTTCTCCTCCTTACTGCAGGGTGCCTCCAGACTGAATCGCTACCGTCACCCGGAAATGATGATACCGCAGCACATGCAGAGATGCTGCAGATCCTTGGCACACTTCAGGGTGATATCAATACCCGGTTGTCTGCACTGGACAAAACTGCGGCAGAGACGGCTACTGAACTCTCCGTGATGGGTCTTGATGCCTCCTGTGCCTGCAATTATGTACCTCTGACAACGCTCCTCTACGCGGATCCCTCTGGAAAGACCGTGATCACTGTCGGGAGGGACGGAACGGTACTCACGGGAATCCCGGCTTCAGGGACGAACACCATCATCGGAATAAATCTGGGCAACCAGTCCGTGATCAAACAGCTCTTTACCACCCGGCAGGCACTGATGAGTGACATCACCCCGCTTGAACAGGGCGGCTATGCCTCGGTCATTGAGCATCCGGTCTTCACCGGCGATGACTGCCTGACGGGACTGGTGAGCATCGCGTTTGCGCCGGATGAGATCATCAGCCAGTATGCCGTTCCTGCGGTGGAAGGTACGCCATATACTATCATGGTGGCCCAGACAGACGGGCGTGTCCTCTATGATGCAGACCAGGAGGAAATAGGTAAAGAGACCTTCAACGAATCTCTCTATGAAGATTCCCCTGAAATACTCGAATTCGCACACCATTATGGAGAGAACTGGTCAGGGTACGACACCTATGCATTCTATGATACCGGATTTAACCGGGTCGTCCAAAAAGAGGCCTACTGGACCACCATCGGGATGCATGGCACTGAGTGGCGGCTCATCATCATCCGGGAAATCGGCATCGCCGGGCAGTAAAAGGAGCAAGGCGCATGAATATATCCTGTGATGTCAGATACAACCGAGTTCACCCTTGCTGTAATGCTAAGCAAAGGCGTATATAACACGATTAATCATTAATAATAAGCCAGAGATTATCCGCGCCATAACCCGCTAAGAAGGTATTGACATCATGGTGTGCATATCACTGGTCCGCATACTGTTTTTCCAGTATAATGCAATGGCATTATGCGTTCACGTACCATGTACTCTCCATTATTCTGACGTATTTACCTCTATTTCCGCAAATTTTCTTTAGAAAAACTGGTGCCGGACAAAAAAATAATATAAACAGAATCGAGGGATACCGGGGTTCTGTGTTTCATCTGCTATCAGTATGGGTAAAAGATAAAGAAGAGCAGGCACAACCCACAGAGCACCCACCCCGCAGGTGACACTTCACGATATCTCCCTGATACGACTTTGAAAAAGGGGAAGATTACAAATCCTGCACAGAGACCAACCCCAATATTGTAGGTGAATGCCATCATTGTGATGACAATAAATGCAGGGACCGACTCTGTATAATCATCAAACAGGATATTTCCCACAGAGGTCATGAGAATCAGCCCGATAAATACCATGGCAGCCCCGGTTGCCTGCGGAGGGATCGCAATTAAGAGTGGATAGAAAAAGAGACCTGCGAGAAACAGAAAGGAAACAACTACTGCTACCAACCCGGTTCGCCCTCCTGCCTCTATTCCGGCAGCAGATTCTACGTAGGCACCGGTGGTTGTCGTCCCAAAAAGCGCCCCAACTGTGGTTGCCAGCGCATCTGCCAGAAATGGTTTTTCCGCTTCTGGGAGATTACCGTCCTCATCAAGAAAACCTGCACGGGCAGACACACCAATAAGCGTCCCCATGGTGTCCAGAAGGTCCATGGTGAAGACAGAGAGCACTACCGCAAACATCCCCCAGGTGAAGACCCCTATAATATCCAGTTGGAGAAACGTTTCTGCAACCGACGGGGGCAATGATACGATAGCCTCCGGAGGGGGAGCAACACCTAAAATAAATGCAAGCAGAGCAGTTACCATGGTTCCTATCAGAAGAGCTCCGTGCACCTTCCGTATCATAAGAACCCCAATCAAAAGAAAACCTGCTACAGCCACAAGGAGGGCCGGATCCTGTAGGTTTCCTATCATCAGCGGCCCGCCCTTAGTGCCGGTGGTAATAATTCCACTCTGAATCAGGCCCACAAATGTGATGAACAGACCAAGACCTGCTGCAATGGCATTCTTCATGGAGACCGATACCGCCTCAGTAAAAACAACTCGCCACTTTGTGACGGTCAGGAACGTAAACAGAACACCAGAAAGAAAAATGGCCCCTAATGCAGTCTGCCAGGAATATCCCAGCACTCCACAGACCGTATAGGCAATAAATGCATTCTCGCCCATATACGGCGCGACTCCAAACGGACGTTTTGCATACACGCCCATGACAAGCGTTCCAAAAAAAGCGGTGAGAATCGTTGCTGCCATGGCCGCACCAAAGGGCATGCCGGCATCCTCAAGAATCGAGGGATTGACGATGATAATATAGGCCATTGCAATGAAGGTAATGCACCCTGCCATGCACTCCCGACGGATGGTGCTTCCCGCCTCCTTAATGCCAAAATATGAATCAATGGATTGTGTCAGTCGTTCTCCTAAATTCATGGTACATCTCAGTTTTCATACGTTCCCGAGGGTGGTATGTATGAAAAGATGGTTCGTACTTAGCCTATAAACAAGAATCGATATTTTATTTGCACTTCTCATCTGTGAACGTGGAAATTCATACGAACCCGGCATCCTGGAATACACAGGGGTATACCAACGAACCCCGCACACAAAGCAATCCGATGATACAGCAATCGTGAAGCTTTTTCCATAAATTTCATACCATTTGATTATCCGCGACAAATAATTCATGCATGGAAACGTCAATAATACACGAGAAAAGAAGAGCGGGCCGGTGCAAAAAGCATGGGTTCCGATACATCTACAGTGCAGGGTGCACCAATATCTTTCTGATGGGTGCCGTGCAGTAATAGTACATCTCTGAACAGGGATGAAGATAAGAAACAGAAGATAGAAGTGGGAAGATAATGGACACACATATCGGAGTCATCGGGACGGGGAGCATGGGAAGTATGCTCATCCGATCATTTATCCGGGGCGGTGCAGCCACCCCCAAAAACCTCTATGCGGCAAACCGGACACCGGAAGCACTAAAGAGAATTGCCGCAGAAACCGGGATTCCTTTTGTCGAAAACAATCGTGCCCTTGTCAGGTGTGCCGATACTATCATCCTCTGTGTCAGACAACCGGACGTGGTGCCGGTAATAGATGAGATCAAAGACCTCCTGACCGATGAGAAAATGCTCATCTCGGTTGCATCGGATGTCACCCTGAACGAATTGGAAGCCCTGACTCCGGCACGGGTGGCACGGGTGATCCCTTCGCTTCCCGCAGAGCAATTGAAAGGAGTGTCGCTCATCGTCTTTTCTGAACGCACCACATTAACCGACCGCGAAGAGATCATCTCCCTCTTCGGGGCCATGAGCACCCCGGTCGTCATCACCGAAGAGAATATTGAAGCCTACACCACCCTCACCAGCTGTGGCCCTGCATTTTTTGCAGCGATGGTGCATGAATTCGCCCAATCTGCAACACGTATGACCGGTATTCCCGCAGCAGAGGCAGAGAGGCTTGCCCGCGAGACGTTCATTGGCACCGCCGCCCTGCTGGAGGCTCCCGGAACAGCATGTGCAGATATCATCAGCCGGGTGGCCACCCCTGGAGGGATCACCGAAGAAGGGGTGCATGTCCTGACCTGTCGCTTCCCTGTAGTCTGCGATGAAATATTTGCAGCAACAGAGAGAAAGCATGCATCATTTCGGGCACCATCTTTGGAAGAATAATATGCAGGAGGTCGTTTTGGTCCCGTTTTGATCCCGTTTTGGTCCTTTGAATGGTAGACGACAGAACCTGTGGGGTAATGGCGCATGAACGCCAAAAACTACCTCCAACAGATATGAACGACAGAGATACTCCAACCAACAGAGACACCACCTACACCGCCATCATTATCGGAGGCGGCCCGGCCGGGCTTTTCTGTGCCTGTCGTGGCGCAGAGGACAACCGGCGCATCCTGGTCCTCGAGAAGATGCCCTCCTGCGGAAGAAAACTCTGCATCACGGGAGCGGGGCGGTGTAATCTCACCCATACCGGATCAATGGCTGAGTTTGTGGCACATTACGGAGACGGAGGAAAGTTTCTCCGCCCTGCCCTGATGAACTTCACCAGTGCTGATCTGCTGGCATTTTTCAAAGACCGCGGCCTCTTTTTTATTCCTGACGAAAATGGCAAATATTTTCCCACTGACGGAACCGCAAAGGATGTCCTTTCCATCCTTCTTGCAGAGTGTGACCGTGTGGGGGTTGAAGTCCGGTGCGGGGAGCCGGTCCGGGCAATCGAGCATACCGACGGTCTTTTTTCCGTCAGGACAGAAGATGCGGTATATACGGCAGAGCATGTCGTGCTTGCAACCGGTGGAGCCTCATACCCGGCGACCGGGTCCGGCGGCGACGGATACGCCCTCGCGGGCATGCTGGGACTGCCGGTCACCGCGACCGGCCCGGCACTCGCTGCCATCATCATCAGGGACTATCCCTTCCGTGATTTAACCGGCATATCATTCGATAATGTTCCGCTCTCCCTGTACCGGGATACCAAAAAAATCCGGGAGGTCACTGGGGACATCATCCTCACGGTAAACGGCTTTTCCGGACCCGGTGCCCTGCATATCTCCCGGTATGTGCGTCCCGGAGACAGCCTCCACGTGGGATTTGTGGCCGGTGCCGATGAAGCCAGTGTCAGAAATGAGCTGACTGCCATCATCGCAGACGGAAAAAACCGGCAGATAAAGACGGTTCTCACAGAAAAAGAGATACCCGTCCGGTTTCTCCTTTGCCTGCTTGCACTCTCCGGCATCCCGCGTGATGCCACCTGTGCACATCTCACCAAACCCAGCCGAAACACCCTCATCCGGTACCTGACAGACTTTCCATTTACGGTGGCAGGGACAGAGAGCTATGCGACGGCGATGGTGACACGCGGCGGGGTGGCACGTGACGCCCTCCAACAGAAGACCATGGAAGCAAAAATCGTGCCCGGGCTCTTTTGCATCGGAGAAGTCCTGGACATCGACGGGGACACCGGTGGATATAACCTGCAGGCTGCCTTTTCAACCGCCGCGCTCGCCGCAGATGCCATGGTATCGGGGAAAATCAAGAGGAAGGGATAGCACAAAGA
>CAZFXY010000068.1:0-3749 GCA_964523185.1 uncultured Methanoculleus sp. | reverse complement strand
CAAGAGGAAGGGATAGCACAAAGACAAACCTGCTACCCTTCAGCACCCCTGAAAAATTACCGGAGAATATTTCCCGTCTATTTTTCTTCTTCCAAAATACCGGCAGCCGACCACCTGCCAGATGATCGCCGGTAGACAAGGGCTCCTTCCACCGGGCAGACCTCAACACACCGGCCGCACATATAACACTCCGATTTCCGGTCACCCATCTTCGCCTCATTGGTGGGACAGGCCTTTTCACATAATCTGCATTCAATGCATTTGTCTGTGCGCCGGAATTTTAAGGAGCTCACCGCTGCGGTGAGAGAGAGGATCAGTCCATACGGGCAGATAAACCGACAGAACGGTCGGTATACTACCGTTGAGAGAAGCAGCACACCAAGAAAGACATAAAAGAGAACGGATGTCACATCAAGTGAAAAAAACTCTTCCAGGCCAAAATAACTGATAATGCCAACAGACCACCCAAATGCTGCTGCAAGCACAATCACAAAAACCAGTGCACGAATTCCGCGGGAAATCTCTTTCCACTTCTGCCCGATTTTAGGCAGGGGCACAAGAGAGGCAAGTTCCTGAATGGCACCGGCGGGGCAGATATGCCCGCAAAATATTCTTCCGAATACGAGGGAGAGCAGCAGAAAAAGAATCAGACCAAAAGCCACCGCCTGAAGAGACGCACCAAGGGAGGCAACATCCCGGAGAATCAGCTGCTGGAAATTGTAGGGTGCAACAGGTGCAAAGATCAAAAAGCCCAGCCCTGTGGAGATCAACAAAAATATCAATGCCTTTTTGCGGTTAATTTTTCCGGAATACCACAGTATCCCAAGTACGATTATGGCAACAAGTGCATATACAATCCCTAACGCCCGGGGAATAAGAGTTGCACCACCAGCTCCACTTCCACTGCCGATATCTAACCCATCGCCTGATCCGCCACCTGTTCCTCCGCTTTCTCCACTCATGAAATTACCTCCCAGTTACACCGTTACAGGGTATAGTCCGATATCCGGCAAAGAAGAAATACTTTACCTGAAGATTCTCAGGGAATTATTTCAGCAAAAAAAGGGCAAACTGTCAACACCTTCGGATAAAAACATCGCAAGTTGTATCTGAACACCCAGGTACAACCGAAAACGTACGCCATCCGATTCTATGCAGATGAAACATTTTATCGCTGTTCAGGAGGAGGATACACTAGAGAGATGCAGGCAGAAACAGAACATACAAATTCGTGGCAGAACGAGGCAGATAGCTCCACCCTACCGGCACATGCCATATATCCACCCAGCCCTCTTGCTGCATCTGTTCAGATAGGACTCATAGTAACAGAACACCACTTCACCGGTGGCCCTGTGCTGAAAGCGATAAAAAAAACGTTTCTCCGCCTCGAGCACCTCCTCGCCGGGACTCCTCATACCTACCAGTTCATTCTCCCTTACCAGACAGGACCGGAGCACATCATTCTTGAAGCCCTGTTGGCAGACAACATCTGGGAAGGCATTACCCCCCCTGAGGTTACTCTCATCTACTGCGGCGAGGATGAACCGGATCAAACGATCTCTCCGTTTACAGGAAACATCGACTACACGATTGAAATAATCCATGAAGAAGACGCAACCCCTGGATACCATCCGGTTCATGATGCGATTATCGACAGGTGCGCACTTGTCCTCCTTGTCGGGGAATGGGAGCCCGGTGCTGTCCGCTACCGGCCGGGCAGTGTCTTTGATATCGCCCGCAATTATGGACGGACAATCATTGCCGTAGATCCGGTAAACGACAGCCACTATGAACTGGCTCATGAAGACATGATCTTTGATTCCTATGCACAGCTCAATCAGTATAACACAGAAAAGGTGAATCTCTCCGGATATACCGCCACATACCGGCGATACATCACATATCTGCGTGATGAGGCAGAGAAGGCAGCGCTGAATGACACGATTCTTGAGCCGATTTACGGATCGTTACTCCCGTACTTTACCCGTACCCGTCTTTTGGCAAAAAAATACCAGCGACGGTATACATGGACAGGCACATGCATCTCCCTGCTTGCCGCTCTTGCTGTTGCAACCATCACATTCCAGACCCTCTTTCTCCCGGAGATGCCGTGGCTGGTCTGGCTGGAAGTGCTTGAGATCTCTTTGATCATTCTCCTGATGTATGTATCACGCCGCGGTGATTATCACCGCCGGTGGATTGACTACAACTTTCTCGCTGAACGCCTGCGTGCCGCATTTTTCCTTTCCATCATCTCCATTCAGTGTGAAAAACCGGATGCACCTCCTTATATGAGTCAGGCCCACCGCCCGAACGACTGGATGGTCATGGCGTTTGAAGAGATCATGGCCATACGATCGATCCCGTTCTGTCGCATTGATATACCATACATACCGATCAGGACCTTTTTCCGGTCTGCATGGATCACAAATCGCCTGAGACACTATAAACGGGCAGGGGACGCTGCACGCCACAAATTCACGCTTCTGATCCGTGCCGGTATGGCCATATTTTCCATTACGCTCATCCTTGCGGTGTTGCATGCAACCGGCATCGGCCACTGGGAAACAGAGTACCCGTTCCGTATACCGTTGCTTCTTGCTTTTTTTACCATCACCCTCCCTGCAGTTGGTTCTGCCATTGCTGCGCTCCGTCTCCAGCGGGAATACCTGCGCAATGCCGAACGCTATGTGCACATTGTCCGTCATATCACCGCCATCAGGAATCAGATTCAGCATGCAAAGAACTTGAAAGAACTCTCTGAATATCTTGAGGAGATGAATGAGGTCACGCTTCGGGAACAGCAGGACTGGCGGATAATCTTTCGTTTCCGGCAGGTTGAGGCGATGTAGAATCACGGTCTGCAACACAGAGTGTAAAACGTCAAAAGGAGAGGACTTTTCTCACATTCTGCATTATATGCATCAGGTTCACATCTGAATTCTTTTGCACAGATTTTTCACGAGGTTCTTTTCAAACGTCTTATTCTGCCGTTTGTGCATCGGGTCGGAATGATACATGGACCATTTTTGTTTGTTACCGCCATATTCGCTGGAAAATTCGTGATATGAATAACGCTTATCAAAAGCAGGGGAGAGCGTACAATCTGATTTTACCAGTTTTTTTGAAATTTTTGGCTGGACAGACATTATATTGAATACCTTTTCTTTGCTTTTCTCAACAGGAAAAGAGTATACCAGAGTGCAATTGCCAGAATAAGGAGCAGTTCACCTATGATTAACATCAGAGGATCATGAATCTTACTGGTATCCTGAACAGTATAGCCGCATACGTATGAGTGAATAAAAAACAAACCGGCAGTAAGGGTAAAAAATGATGTGCCGAGCAACAATACAATTCTGTATCCTTTTTCCGGATGGAGAATGCGTTGTGCTTTTGAGGTAAGAGAATAGGTACGCCATTTTCTGTTACCATCCATTTTTATGAGCCCGGAATCTATTAAAATGCCAAGATGCTGGTGGACAGTAGATCTGGCAAGATCGAGTTCTCCGGCAAGGTCGTTTATACTATTCCCTGACCGGTCATCAAGTGCCTTTAATATGGCTATCCTAACGTCTGAGGATAAAGCAGTGATGTCTTCCCGGTTGAGTGCAATATCATTCATATCTGAATTACCTCCGATAGTCCCCCCATGAGATATAATAGTATAATATTTTCCGAACAAAGAGTTTTGTGGATTGCATCTTCATTACAATCCCACATAAATCGGCGATTCACAGATTGTAGTA
>CAZFXY010000067.1:0-9616 GCA_964523185.1 uncultured Methanoculleus sp. | reverse complement strand
TTGGTACTTTGGGGTAAACCTGAGAGGAGGGGTTCGTCAAATTTTAAAGTACTGATATTAGTAATATCAGGATGTGTGAGAGTTTCAACTTTTTTACTGGTGGCAAACACCATCTGGACAGTGTTGAAATCAACAGGTGATCCTCCAGCGGAAAGGCCAAGAGTAAAGCGGATTGCCGTTACATTATTTATATCATCACCTGTACCATTCAACCCATACACATCCCCAATAACCTGCATACTGGATGACGCCATATCAACACTGGTATAGACGACTTCCTGTGCTTTCTGTGTGGTGAAGAAACCAGCGCCCAGCACTACATAGCGCCCAGCACTACATACGAGAATACTGCGGCGACTACAACGAATGCGATAAGCACAATTGCAGCCTCCAGGCCGGTGAAACCTTCCTCACGGTTCATTCTTTTTAACATTATTTTCCTCCTTTCTGTTGTTCATCTCTTCGATGATTAACAAATATTATTTTGCACGGGATCAATATATAACTTCTGTATCTATTCTGCTTTTTACCCCATTATTTTGCCATAAACTTAAATGACCAGAGTAATTGAAAGACTCATTGCCTATCAGTCGTGGCGTGCCTTTTCGACTTCTCCATTGATACATATCATCCACATTCAGAGAACCATATCAAATACACTTTAACCTACAAATGTCCATTCTTTTACCATGGACAAGAAGGATCTGATATTCTTCGGAGCAGCGATTCTCATCGTCATCGTTGTTGCCCTCATAGGAAAACCTCTCATGATGGGCGAACCAATACCATTTCTGCCATCATCAGACCCGGCTGTCGATCCAAATGAACCTCTTGCTATCCCATCAGACATTCCCACACTAACCCCCCGGCCGACAGAAACACCGCGGTTACCGCCCACGCCGGCATGGGACGGAGAAGTGAAGACCGTCGGTTACGTGGATCCATCAACATACCATATCAACAATCCAGGAAAGCTGGTCATCGGAGCACAACCGACACAATCTCAGCAGAAGCGCACGATGACCACCTACGCAGTTATTGAAGGAGAAGCAAGCGGAGTCACAGATATTGTTCCCATTCCGTCCGGATACTGGGAAATACATATTACCTTTGACCCATGGACCGACAGCCCGGTTAGCTCATATCTCAATCTTCAGATCAGGAATGCTGAGGATCGGTCTGATTATCAGGTATACAACTCAGTCATTGAAGGACCACGAACAACCGGGGATTCCGGCGAAAAGGACACGTGGGTGATTGAGCGATATGATTTTGGCAATTATTATTTCGTCATCGAAGAACAGCTGTTGAAATCCTACACCATAAAGATAATGATTCAGGATACTGATTCCAAAAACTGAGACCCAAATAGTTCCTCTTTTTTAGAAATCTTCGCAAATACCGTAATTGTATTTTTCCGGAAGAATAAAAGAAAGGAAACAGTCAGGTTTCCCCCGGACTATTTCAGACCATTCCAGACTAATCCGGATTATGTATCCGGTGAACAGCAATAAATTCCCGGATAAGTTTTGCTGCCACTGCCGCCGTCTGCCCTGCATCAATGGGACAGACTTCTGTGTAATCAAATGCCTCTGCCAGAGGGCCGATCGTCCGTATCACTTCCCGCAGATCAAAAGGAGTGATGCCAAAAGGCTCCGGGGTGCCGAGACCGGGAGTAAGACAACAATCAACAGCATCCGCATCGATAGACAGGTAGACACTCCTTCCACCGATCGTCTGGACTATTTCTTTCAGAATATCGGCAATTCCCCGTTCCCGGACACAGTCTGCAGAGTAAAGATTCAGATCTTTGGCAAAGGCATATTCCTCTTCGGTACCGCTTCGCGCTCCAATAATAAAGATCTCCTTTGCCCCTGCTTCTGACACCCTGCGGGTGATACATGCATGATTATAGGGAGTATTCCCAAATTCATCCCTCAGGTCAAGATGCGCATCACAGACCACGAAACATTCGGAACGAAACGCCCGGTAGGCACCAAGAGTGACACTGTGCTCTCCTCCCAGAAGAATAGGGATTTTTCCGTCTGCTGCAATCTCAGCCGTGACATCTAAGACTGCATCGACGACATCCCCCGGTAATGAGGGAACTTCCAGATTCCCAAGATCATGAATTTTTGCATCGCATAACGTATAGTGATATTCAGGAAGATACTGTTCAAAATTGTAACTCACGTTGCGTATTGCATCCGGGCCATGCCGCGTGCCTGCTACATACGATGTTGTAGCGTCATACGGCACCCCGAAAATGACATACCGGGCATCTTCATACGAAGTATCTGCATCCGCAAAAAGATTGTTGGTAAAATATTGCATGTCTGATATCAGGGTTTAGAGATCGAGTTTTCTTTTTCCCAATGATGAAATGACGGGAATTTCAGCTCCTGCCTCTATGCTTTTCAGCTGTTCATCTGTTGCGTCAAGATCAAACATTTCGTAGTCCTTGACGTCCATGAACTGGATGGTATTGCCGGTAATAGAAATTACCTGCGCGACTTTGCGTTCAACAATAGGTGAATACGCTTTTGCTGTTACCGGCTGAACAATCGAGCGTTTCACTCCATCAAAGAGGCCAACGACGTCAATTCGTGCCTTTGCGGCGCCGTGTTTTCCAGGTTTTGATGTTGCAATAGAAAGAATCTTGCAGGGTTCGTCATCAACAACCACATATCTGCCTTCTTTCAGTTTTCCTATTTCAGTCTGTTGTTTACTCATGAGGATCAATCTCGGAGTATATATCTCGGTAAAATTAAATAAACACAGTGGTAATGTTCACGCAATAAAGAGTTCAGGCATGAGTTTTTTTTCACTATTCGACGAGATTACGTCAGCAGTATCAGATGGCATCATGGATATTGCCGGCACACCGGATGCCGGAATAATTGTTGAAATGGGTGCAGATGCTACCCCGACACAGGCAATTGATAAAGTTGCAGAGGACATCATCCTTTCCTTTCTGCGTGACGCTGAAGTATGCGGCGAGGTGATCAGTGAAGAAGCAGGCAGATGCCGTATTTCTGATGCAGACGGCATCATCATTCTGGACCCGATCGATGGCACCTACAATGCAATCCATGGAATTCCGTATTACGCAATATCTGCAGCATACATGGAGAGCGGCACGGTAACCGCTGCATATATCAGTAATCTTGGATTTCGGGAAGTTTTTACCGCAGAAAAAAATTGCGGTGCTTTTCTCGACAAAAAACCCATACGGGTCTCTGCTGTTGACAGACTTGATGCCGCATCGCTCAGTCTGTATGGAAAGCAGCATCATATCGATTCTTTGATAGAGATTGCAGGCACCGCCAGACGCTGGCGTCACCTGGGTGCATCTGCCCTCGAACTTGCCTACGTCGGATGCGGAAGAATCGATGGTTTTGTTGATATGCGCGAAACACTCCGGTATACTGATGCAGCAGCAGGTATGCTGATATGTGAGGAAGCCGGCGGCATGATTACCTCCACCAGTGGGAAACGGGTTGAATTCTCTAAAGACGTCAGAAAGGGGAACACACTGATCGCCACCAACGGTTTTTTGCAGAACGAAATTGTCCAATGTCTGGAGCGCCCGGTATGAAGATAAAAATTATTCCCCGCCCCGACGACATCCATGCAGTCGAGTATGCGCGAACGCTGGGAATGAAACTTCAGGATAATGGTCAGACGATCTGGTTTGAACAGGGAAATCCCCTGAACGACTCCTTTCATATATCCCCTCAGAAGGATGCCGATGCCGATATTGCCGTCGTTATCGGGGGGGATGGATCGGTACTACATGCAGTGCAGTCAATGAACCCTCAGGTGCCTCTCGTTGGCATCAATTTTGGGAGAGTGGGATTCCTTGCTGACCTTGAATCTGATGAAGCATACTCGTTTATTGCACAGTTGCGTCCGGACACCATGGAAACAGAGGCACGAATGCGTGTGCAGATTGCAGTGGACGGCACGATACATGGCTGCGCACTCAATGAGGCCGTTATCGTCACAGAACGCCCGGCAAAGATGCTTCAGTTTTCCATTATCGTGGATGGCATCCCCGTGGAGGAGTTCCGCTCTGATGGACTCATTATCAGTACACCCACCGGGTCAACGGCATATGCCATGAGTGCCGGCGGCCCGATCGTTGACCCGAAAGTGAAAGGGTTTCTTTTGGTTCCCCTGGCACCGTTTATGCTCTCTTCGCGCCCTCATCTCATTTCAAATGAACGAAATCTCGCAATTCAGCTGGATAGCGATAAACCTGCCAGCCTGGTCATTGACGGCCAGTATGCAGGCAAATTGGGTAATGAGTCCCGAATTGCCGTTACCGAGTCCCCTGAACCGGCACTTTTTATCAATGCCAATAAAAATTTCTTCACGAAAGTCGACCGGAAACTCAGGACACTATAAGGATACCAGAGTCTCTCTCTTCGTTTTTAGGCAGTGACATCATATTTATTTGTATTCCTGCTGATGTGAGATGGTATCCAAATAACGGGTGAAACAATGATCGATGAAAACAAACTGGATCTTAATTATCAGAAAATTGCAGATGCATTTAAGGTGGCCGGTATATCCGGTTCTCCTGTCTCAGTGAAATTTGCAAAAAACGAAGAGGGGATTCCTGAAGGCGTACAGGAGATTTCTGAGTCTGCACGCCACTGCAAGATGGTGACGATGGCGCGAACGGAAGGGAGCATTCTCTTTGCCCGTGTCGACAAACACCAATGTATGGGTGGTGCATGGGCCCTTGGTCTGAGGGAACTGACACCCACTCTGAAATCCGGTGAATTTTATTTCAAACTGGGTAAATTTGCATCCTGGGCCGGATGCATGCGGACGATTGACTCGGTGCCCCACGTGCACCCGCCGGGGGGAGAGGAAGTCAGCACCTACGCAACCGTCTATGCACCTCTGGAAAACACACCCTTTGATCCCCATGTTGTCATCATCATGGCACAACCTCTCGTCATGCTAAAGATTGCCCAGGCAGTCCTCTATAAAACAGGGGGACGCATCCATGCGCAGATGTCCGGGATACAGTCTGTCTGTGCAGACGCCTGTGCCTATCCGTATATGTCCGGTGAAGTGAATTTCTCACTGGGATGCGATGGTTCACGCAAGTTTTCCGGTATCGATGACGACCTGATGGTAATGGGAATCCCTGGCGAGATTCTTCAGGATGTAGCCGATGCATTACCGGTCATCCTCGGTGCCGCAGGTTCAAAAAAATAAGAGTGAAACAGCCCGGTTTCAGGCATCAGATGTGAAATCACGCGGTGGTTTCTCTCCTGAATGTATTATTCTTTTTTTATCATGCTCAGAATAAACGCGCATGCATCTGCTACTGCCGGTTCCATTTCAGGACTCATCGAATCAGAAAACTCTTGAATTTTTCCTGCTTCTATTCCAATGATCGTGATCCGCGGGCAGACACCCAGTTCTTCAGCAATATTTACTGCATCAAGCACGCCGATATCAGATAACGAAAGGGGGAAAAAATCATTTGAGGGCGGTTTTGAAAAGACCATCATCTCTCCAATATGCGTTCCATACCCTGTCGTTGCATCAACCATAATGACATGGTCATATCCTTCCATCATCGGGATAAGGCCCAGTCCACCAACACCGCCTTCAATGACATCTATCTCAGGATACGTCTCATGCAGCATTTCAATAACGCGCACACCCACCGCATCGTTTCCCATCAATGGATTGCCACAGCCAATCACCCGCACACGTTTGTTGCTCATTTAACACCCTCCTGGTGATCCGGCATCCCATGCATCTGAAAACAACTCTCTATCCAATAGTATAATGCTTATCCCTTTTGGGGTTCAACACCAATCAAGAAGGAGATATAATTGCAGGTTTCAATGAAACTGGAAATGAAAGATTCACCCGGACAGCTGATCTCTGTGTTAAAGCCAATTTCGGACATTGGTGGCAATATCCTCTCGGTCATTCACGAACGCGATCCGGGAGCGGACGGAGATCTTCTCGACATACAGATCATGTGTGACATTCCGGAGGGTTCCCTTGAAACCCTGCTTTCAGAATTTCAAACACAAGGAGTCAATGTGCTGCGTGTTGGTGAAGAACGGTTTCTGGTACGCCGATCAGTAATCCTTATCGGTCATCTGATACACACCGATATCAGTGACACCATCGGCACCATTGATTCAACAGGGTATGCAGAGGTACATGAACTTTCCATGGTAATGCCTGCGATCAATGAACCCTCATCAGCAAAAATGACCCTCAAATCCGACAATCTCAAAGATATCAACCGTGCACTGGCAATCCTCCGTGATGTGGCACGGGAAAAAGGATTTTTAATCATCGAACCGCTGGAGGACAACTAATGCGCATTGCAATCATCGGATTCGGTTCCGTGGGGAGAGGGGTGGCAGAGGCGATTGCCGCAAAGAATATCGACCTTATTATTACCGCAGTGGCAGACTCAAAAAGCGGGGCGATTGAGGCCTCAGGGCTGGATATTGCAGCAGTTATCAGGAATAAAAATGAAACCGGCATGTGCGGTTCCCCCACCATCACCGTTTCTGATATTATCTCTTCAGATGTCTACGATGTGCTGATCGAGGTGTCTCCCACCAATGCAGAAACCGGTGAACCGGCACTGGGGTATATCAGAGGAGCCCTTGAAGCCGGCAAACATGTCGTCACATCAAATAAGGGACCTGTTGCGCTCAGATTTGAGGAGTTGCATTCACTTGCCGCGGAACATAACGTCACACTCCGGTATGAGGCAACCGTATGCGGCGCAATACCCCTCATGCATACCATTGAGTGCGGTATTGCAGGAAATGATATTACCCGGCTCTATGGTGTCTTTAACGGAACCTGCAATTATATCCTGACACGGATGGCAGAGGAAGGACTTACCTATCAGCAGGCGCTTCTTGAAGCGCGCGAACTTGGGTATGCGGAAGCGGATCCCACCTATGATGTCAAGGGAATTGATGCCGCAATAAAACTGGTCATTCTTGCAAACGCGGTGTGGGGAATGAAGAAAACCCTCGCAGATGTAGATATCGTCGGTATTGACGGCGTCACCTCAGCTGCAATCGCGCTGGCGGAACGGGAGGATCAGACCATCCGGCTGATTGGCGAGATTGAACCAACCAATGGAATACTCCGGGTGGCACCGGGCATCCTCCCAAAATCCCACCCGCTTGTTGTCCGAGACACCCTCAATGCGGTAACGATTGAAACGGATCTTGCCGGCGAGATCACGCTGATTGGAAAAGGTGCTGGTTCATCTGAGACTGCAAGCGCGATTATTTCTGATCTACTCTTCATTCGTGATTGCCATGGCAGGCGTAATTAAAAAACGTCGTGAACTTCTCGCCATTATGAGGGAATATACCCTCGAAAATGGTTTTTTTACCATTAACGATATCGCAGATGCAACGGACATTGCACGAAGTACGATTCAGGACTGGATCAACCGTCTGGTGACAGAAAAGTGTGTTGCGGTTAAAGAAGAAGGAAAAGGGCGCACACCGGCAAAGTACGTGACAACCAATGTCATGATGGCCGGTTCCTGCAGACGAATTTTTACCACGATAGACAAAGACTGGGTCCACATCTATCACCAGTGTATGAGTACCGGGTGTGCTGCATTCTGTGAGCATCATCACCGCCTCGCAGGGGGGGTCATTCATGACGTCAGGAGAGACGGAAGAATACTCATCGAATGTGCCCGCCTGGGGACTGCTTCTTCTGATATTGGTTTATACCCCAAACCGGCTGTCGGTGTTACAGAGGTACGAAAAGAAGGAGAGCACATCGTCCAGACCATCCGGTGCGTGGGAGGGCCTGCCTATTCCCTGACCGATATGATGGCAATGGCAGTCGGTGTCTGTGACGTGCGTTTGACAAAAAACGGCATGATTACCGAAGGAGAGGTAGTGACACGGGCACTTGCCCATCTGGTGATCGGCCTTGATGATACCGATACAAAAGAGGGTGGCGCGACATTTGCTCTTGCACTGGGTCTGCTGCATTATCTCGCTAATATGCGTGAAGTGATTCCGATTGGGCATGCTGTTGCAATGCTGTATCCCTATCTACACGAGTGTACAGCAGGTAATTCCTGTAGTTTTATTGAAATTGCCGTACGCCCTGAAGCGGTTGATCATGTTATCGAGCGGGCGGTGCGGTTTATTGAGGCAGAATCATTATCCAGAGAATGGGGGTTAGCAGTCAAACGGGGGTTCATTATTTCAGAACCCCTCCGCCGGTTTGGTCTGGCAGCACGCAGACAGGTTGTGACTGCAGAAATGGCCAGTGCTGTGGCAAATTCTGAGAACATTCGCCTATTTGGCGGAAAGGGAAAAATAGGGGCAATCGCAGCAATCGGCCTTTCACGCGAAGATAATGCGATACTTCTGAATCCCAACGATTCTCCGGATTCCGATATCTGATCTGTCCGCACCCTTTTCGGGGATAAGTTGAACTGTTCTCACGGTGACCTCTATTACTGTATGAAGAAACGTGTATTGAACAGAATGGCAGGGCTGCTCTGTCTTCTTCTTATATGCATCTGCGCTGCAGGATGTACTGATCAGTCGCAACCGTCAACGGATGCAGTTGCCGCTGCCGGCGACACCGTAGAGGTAGAATATAAAGGCTATTTCGATGACGGTGAGGTCTTTGATTCATCCTTTGAGCGGGATAAACCTCATATTTTTGTTGTCGGAGCAGGTCAGATGATCCCTGGATTTGATGCAGCCGTGGTAGGAATGGCGGTGGGTGAGACAAAAACCGTCAGATTGCCTCCTGAACAGGCATATGGAGAGTGGACAGAAGATAATCTCATAATGATTAACAAAAATGAATTTCCTGAAAATTCAACCTTTGAAATTGGTCAATCCGTTTACCTTTCCTCACCTCAGGGAGTCTTTAGCTTCCCCATGGTTGCAATCAATGAATCAGCAGTGACCATCGATACAAATCACCATCTGGTAGGAAAAACACTGAACTTTGACATTGAGCTTATCGCCATTAACCCAACAGATGTCTGATGTCAAAGAATCTGTCACCACCAATCGCATTGGGTGATACCGTCACCCTCCATTTTTCCTCTGCTGATGCACAGACGGGGGAAATGCTGGAATATACCTATGAAAAAGAGCCGAAAGCCTACACCATTGGTGCAGGAGAGATCAATCCGGCATTTGAGAAAGCGCTTATTGGATGCCGGCCGGATGATGAATGCTGTGTGACGCTGCCGGCGAAGGAGGCCTATGGCCCATACCAAAAGAACCTGGTCTTTCGGGTCCGTCGGAATAAAATACCGATGGATACCATTCCGGAACCCGGGACCATCATTCCCCTGAAACTGCCCAAAAGTCGTGAAACGAATGTAACGATTTTGTCGGTATCCAAAACGACAGTGGTAGTTGATGCAAATCACCCGTTTGCCGGGAAAGATATTCAATACAAGATCTGGGTCTGTTCAGTTGTGCCCGCTGAGTCAGCCAAACACGAATAATATCCCGTGCATTTTCCTCCCCCTCTCTTTTCTGCTCTGCTCCTCTCATCTCCTCTCCTCTCCTTTCCTCCCCCCATCATCTCTTTTCTGCCATTC
>CAZFXY010000066.1:0-9677 GCA_964523185.1 uncultured Methanoculleus sp. | reverse complement strand
AGTGACCTTTACCGGAGTCGGCGGTTCAAACCCGACACCCTTTAACACCCCGTTTGAACTCTCTGAAGAGGAACTGTGTGAACTGCTGGAGAAGGCAAAAAAAAGGGCACATCAGAATGTACACAATGTGTTGGTCACCCATGCACCCCCCTACTGCACCCTTGATGAAATAGACGGAACGAATGTCGGGTGTAAATGCTTTCGGGATAGTCTGAAGTATTTTGATCTTGTCTGCTGCGGCCATATCCATGATCATATCGGTGTCGTTGACGTCGACGGCACGCTGGTGGTGAACCCCGGCCCTGCATCAGAGGGAAAATGTGCGCTCATCACTTTGGGAGAAGAGGCAAAAGAGATTGAGGTGGAGCTCATCACTCTGTAGCGAGTAGCAGTTCGAGATAGGATTCGGGTATGTGTGCTCCGGAAATATTCAGCTCTTTTTTTACGGTTTCAATTTTAGTATGTGCAGCAGAGATATCCCCGTCAGTCAGTACTTCAATCTCGACATAGGTGCCCAGCCCCTCAACATGGTCGAGAGCAATCGTTGTGCCGTCGTATTGGTATTCATTTCGCTCTTTTTTGACAACAACACGTGCCAAAAAACCAGCGGCCGTCAGAAGAGCTAGTGCGTCTTCTGCGGATGCAACGCAGAGCGTAATCTCTGTCCGTGCTTTTAACCCGCTGCCCTGATTTTTGGGCCCTTTATAGGTAATTTCCGTGTCGGATTTCGTTTCACGAACACGAAGCGCTTCATCGGTGCGGGCATAATCACGGTGGGGCGCATTCAGGTATGTATCCCGCTGAAATGTGCTGCCAAGAGACGTTGCCCCCAGAGAACGGAGGCGGTCTGCGATTTCCGGAAGATTTGATACCGCTATTTTGGTTTCAACTTCAATTACAGAGCTCATTATTTTAAGTAGACACACCGTATAAATATAGACAGGTTAAATGAATGGCAGTTAATGAAGGAAGTTTTATTAAACTGAGGTTTACCGGCTTATCAGAAGGTGTCGTTTTTGACACAACTGAAGAAGAAAGAGCAAAAGAAGCAGGTACGGTTAATCCACAGAAAGACTATAAACCAATTGTTGTGTGCCTTGGCGGTATGCACATCATCCCCGGACTCGACGAAGCATTAATCGGCAAAGAAGTGGGCGAAAAAGGCACCGTTGAAATTCCTCCCGAGAAGGCATATGGCCCATGGGATGACGCACAGATTCGGTCTGCCCCCACCAAAAACTTTGCAGAAAAACCCTTTGTCGGCATGAGAGTCTCCTCTGATGGCCAGGAAGGTGTCGTTGCCAGTATTGTTGGAAAGCGTGTGGTCGTTGATTTTAACCATGCACTTGCCGGAAAAACGCTCACCTACGAATATGAGATCGAAGCTCTTGTTGAGGAACCAAAGGAACAGGTAGCGGGTCTGATTGATCTGTATACCGGAAAAACCATGGAAGTGGAACTCGCTGATGGTGTTATCACCGTGCTTCTCCCTCCCGGAATCAACTACGACAAGAGATGGGGAATGGCCCGTGGCATGCTCATCCATCAGATCTTCGAACTCATCGATGGGATTGACGAGATTGTCTTGAAAGAATCATACAAGCGTCCTGCAATGCCGGAAGAAGCAGAAGAGATTGAGGATATTGAAAGTATTGAAGAGATTGATGACGCAGATGAATCTTCGGCACCTGAAGAATCATCCGAAGAATAATCTTTTTACTGAATGGTGCTTTTTTTGAATGGTACTTTTTTACTGAATGGTGCTTTTTTTTGAATGGTACTTTTTTACTGAATAGGAAAACGCAGCAATGCGGCAATTCCCCCAATCGCTCCCAGCTGTTTTCCCGGTTCAAACTCTGAGGATAAGACGGTTATCTTTGCACGCATGGAATCAGCGGATTCGAGCAGACGGTTAATGGCCTCCTCACTTATTTTCATGTCCACAACAAGAATATCTGAAACGGCACCGTACTGAATTGCTTTGGCAACCTCATCAATGCCGTATGCAACAGGGCCGGTTCCCGAAATTCTGCTAAGCAATTCATCCATCAGGGTTACCTCTCGTCCCAGCTGAAGGTCCTGTGTTAGCCGTTCGAGTATCCCCTGCCCAATAACCTCCTGCACAGCGCCCCGGCCGGTTCTGCGTGTTTCAGCTGTGAGCATACGACCAGCCATATCTGAGTCGGTTCGGGCAAGATATTTCAGAAAATCTTCTTTTACAAACCCCGGCCCTGCAATAACTATCGATCCGGTGACCGGAGAGAGAGATTGGTATATCTCTTCGAAAAATGCGCGCCTGCCATCCACACCCTCACGTTTTCCACTTCCGGCGATTATTTTCATTACATATTCCGGCCCATACTGACGGATACGGAATATCTGCGCTTCCCCTTCTTCAATGGCAGTGATATGAACGATACCGGTTGTCGAGACGGTGACCGCCCGCTCTATTCGTTCCCGTTCAACCAGCGTCCATGTTTTTATGACGGATATCTCCCGGCCGGACTCAAGATTAATGGTATGATAAAAACCGGTGTCAGGGCCCTGTTCAATCACCCCCGATATTCTCAGCCTAAGGGAATCGGGGTGGAACTCTGTTTTTTCCACCCGTATGCCCAACCGGATCGGCTTTTTTTCAGTCTTTTCAGGACGTATTTTATCAGTCTGGGATTCAAGACTCCGGAAGGTATCGGCAAAGATCAGATCGCCGGTTCTGATGAGGTGTTTTATATGCCAGAGATCATCGATTGATTCCGGGAACAGCCGTATTTCACCCTCTGAATTTTTGAGGTCATCATATTCTGCTTTCATTGCTCTTCAGTAATGTCAGATCCGCCCGGTGGAACAAATGCGGCAATACTCTCCGAATTCAACACGTTTTTCATGGATTTCCACTCATCTCCGTATTTATCCCGCAGTATTCTGAGTATTTTCCTGGCAACGTCATTGGGTTCAAACTGCCCCGGACGAAGCACCACATAGTGTTCTGCTCCACTTTTCACTGCATCTATCGGCCCGCCGATGATACCTAACTCAGGAGCGGTCTGCAGGCCGATGGCGACACCAAGGCCTACATTGCGCATATATATTCGCTCCCCCCTGATGACAAACGCACCGCGTGAGATATATTCTCCAGATTCCGGAGTCTTACTCACCTGACTTGGTGACGCAGCATACACATCCGCAGTCAAATGCCCACTTTTCCAGGCATTTGAATAGGATGCGGCAAACTGGGCCACTTCATCCATTCTCTCTGTGTCTCCTTTAACAATGATGACACTACCGCCATGCACATCAGCGTGGACAAAGGTATCGCCACCTTCGAGATATTTTTTCACCACTTCCTCATTGGTCCCGGCATCTTTCCCGCCAACCATCAGTATTCCATCTGATGTGTAGCACCAGCGGAACCGGTGATACCATTTCTTTTTTCGGAGAGGAATCACTTTTGCATGCCTTTTGGGCGAAACGATCATCCGTTCCATTGCTGCAAACGCACCTTTTCGCTTCTTCTTAAATTTCTTTGCCAATTCGTAGTACCGATTGGCGTTGGCTTCGATACTCTCCTGTACAAAAAGCTTAACCGTTTTTCCCTCTATTTCAAGGTCGATCGCACTTTCAGCAGGATATATCATCTTAATGGCAGCAGCGGACTCACTGTTACTTTCTTTCAGGATTTTTTCGATATCCTGCCATGATGTAGATGCGCTCGCATTTTTAAGGGTTGAAAGAATATCCTGAACAAATGCATACTGCAGATACAGCGCATCAACAATCGTCTCATACCGTTCAATCTTCTTTTCGAATGACGTAATTGCATCTAACTGCCGTTTCCGGATGTTTTCTTCCCGGGTGAGTTTAGGTTTCGGCGGGGTGATCAGTTCTTTTCCCCGGGGGAAAAATTGATCAAGCGCTTCATAAAATGACGGAAATGTCTCAATCGGAGTTTCATTCCCCAATACAAACGGCCAGCATCCGGATGATGTGATGCAGGGGTTGCGTTCCGATTCCGTTTTTTTGAGAATCGTTGTATAGGCGTTAAACAGTTTGTCTGCAGGGGCGCTCGTGGCTGGTTCTGATTTGCTGACTCCGGCGATTCTACATGCTTCTTCCGCAAACTTTCCACCCATAAGAAATTGTGTGGCAAGCGTCCTGACCGTATCAGCGTCAGAAGCATGAAGAATTGAGGCAAATTCTTCTTCAGATGAGACCACTGAACTTTCCGTGAGGGTGTATACCTCGCCACCAAATATATTCCTGTCTTTGAACCGTTGCTTTTTCAGCGGCTGAATGATAGTGTAATCCCCATCCGTCAGGCAGATATTCCCTTCATCAAAGAGTTCTACAATCAGGTGAAACCGATTATCACTCTTTCCGATTTCGATGTCAATCACCCGTTCAATTCCCGGTTGTGATATGCCAAGCACCCTTCCGCCATTGGTGTATTTTCGAAGAAACATGGAATACCCGGATGGATTGGGTGCTGCCGCAGGGAGGGATGACGTAACATGCATTCGTTTTCCAATTTCGATAATCAAGGAGTATTTTTGTTTATCCTGACCGTTGAGACGAATTCCAAACAGTCCTGCATCATATTGGTAGGTTTTTCCTATCCACAAAGGGAGAAAACCCTGGGCTTCTGACACCATCGCATGAATATCAAGCCCACTCATTCCCTTTAAACTCGCCATATATACCAAATTACATATTGTTCTACGACAAAATTATACTGACTGGTGTCAGGATGACGAAAGACGACATATCCGATGGAACTGAGGCATTAATTGTCAAGTCCGAAGAGCAGAAGAAAAGGGATCAGAAGAGACAAGCGCATAATGATCGCATCATCCGTACAGGTATCGCCAGTATTATGGGTATTATCGCCGGAGTTCTCTCATTTTTCCTCGTTCATAATGAATCCCAGGGTGTTATTGGATTTCTCCTCCTCCTTGGAGCGATGGTATTCCAGAAACACGTATTTATGCTCATGAAACTGGATATATCCGGATTGGGCGGAAAAGACTGGTTTTACCAGAGTTTTATGGCCTTTGCGTTCTGGTTTATCGCTTGGACCATCCTCCTGACAATACAATAATTTTGTAATTTTTGTGATATATTATGCGAATTGCTGTTGTTCATCGTGACCGGTGCCATCCGATAAAGTGTGGCACCGAATGTATTTTGTACTGCCCACGGGTCCGAACCGGAGACGAAACAATTGTCATCGGGGAGGAGGGGAAAGCGGTCATTTCTGAAGAACTGTGTATCGGCTGTGGTATCTGTATAAAGAAATGCCCATTTGACGCGCTTGATATTGTGAGTCTGCCGGAAGAACTTGACAATCCGACACATCGCTATGGAACAAATGGTTTTGCTCTCTACGGGCTTCCAATTCCAGTAGGGGGGAAAGTAACCGGGATCCTTGGAGCCAATGGAATTGGGAAAAGTACGGCTGTCAAAATTCTCTGTGGTCAGCTGGTTCCTAATCTGGGGAACCTAACGGATATGGCCAACTGGGAAGGGATACTGAAACAGTACACAGGGACAGAATTATTTGATTACCTTCAACAGGTAGCGAAGTCTTCGGTAAAACCTTCACTCAAACCCCAATACATCGACTATATCCCAAAGGCATTCAAGGGGACGGTTTCTGAACTGCTGTCATCAACGGATGAGCGGGGGATGCTCAACCACTATATTCATGAACTTTGTCTGGAATCCATCCTGGATCGTCCGATAGGGAAACTGAGTGGCGGTGAATTGCAGCGTGTCGCTATCGCCGCCTGCCTCTCACGCGATGCTGATTTCTATTTCCTGGATGAAATCACGCCATTCCTCGATATATATCAGAGGATGGCCGCTGCAACACTCATCCGGAAACTCGCAGAGACACGGCCTGTGGTAATTGTTGAACATGACCTTGCAATTCTTGATATGCTCGCAGATACGGTGCATGTAGCTTACGGTAAACCAAGCGTC
The DNA here is from genome assembly GCA_964523185.1 of uncultured Methanoculleus sp. Taxonomy (GTDB): domain Archaea; phylum Halobacteriota; class Methanomicrobia; order Methanomicrobiales; family Methanomicrobiaceae; genus Methanogenium. The sequence continues at coordinate 3,698 of CAZFXY010000066.1, read as the reverse complement.
TTTGGTATCATCACCGGGCCAAAAGGAGTGAGGATTGGCATCAACCAGTATCTGGAGGGATTTTTACCGGAAGAAAATGTTCGGTTCAGGGATTATCCGGTTACCTTTGAAACACGATCCCACATGCGGGATAGCGTCCGTAAGACACTCATTGCGTTTCCCGAGATGGAGAAGAGCTATGGAGATACCTTCTCGTTAACTATTTCTGCCGGAGAAATTCAGGTGGGGGAGGTGTTGGGCCTTGTCGGTGCAAATGGTATTGGAAAAAGCACATTTGCAAAACTGCTTGCAGGTGTCGAAAAACCAGACCGCGGTGAGATGAATAAAAATATCAAAATTGCATACAAACCCCAGTATGTAAAAGGTGATTCATCCGTCTCCGTGGAATTCCTTCTGAGGCAGGCCTGTCGTTCCTTTGATTCTTCGTATTACCAACATGAAATTATTGAACCCCTGTCAATTATCCCCCTCCTTCAGTCACCGGTGGATCAACTGAGCGGTGGTGAACTACAGCGGGTTTCCATTGCACTGTGCCTCTCGCAGGAGGCTGACCTCTATATTTTGGATGAGCCAAGTGCTCACCTGGATGTGGAACAACGGGTGAAGCTGGCACGGGTTCTGCGCCGGCATGCAGAAGGGAGAGAGGCCGGCATCATTGTCATTGATCATGATATCTACCTGATTGATATGATCAGTGAGCGAATGCTGGTGTTTGACGGAGCTCCCGGTGTCAAAGGTGCTGCCTATGGACCCTACGATATGGAGGATGGAATGAACCATTTCCTGAAAGGGCTGAAAGTAACATTCAGGAGAGATCAATCCGGACGGCCCCGGATCAATAAACCCGGGTCCTATCTTGACAGAGAACAGCAGGCGAAAGGAAATTACTATTATGCAGAAATCTCAAAATCGTAGGGATTTATCTGTTTAAAAAATAGAAGATACTATTGCAGGTATTTTATGGCACGAGATGAAAAACTTGGGGATGCAATCCGGTATGAAAAAATAGATAATCTGCGGCAGGATCTTTATTCATACGTCGATAGCAACACCGATAAAATAGATATTAATCTCCCTGTTTTTTTTGCTCATATCGTATCCGCACTGGATAACGGATTCCCGAATTTAATGAGTACAGCATATGATGAGTTTATTGATAGTATTGCGTACCGGTTAATGACAAAAAGTAGTCAGGGTAGTTCAACGCAGTACATTGAGCGGGTTATTTTGACAGCTATCCGTTCTAAACATTCATCCGGAAAGGCTTCATTAAAAATTCTCGGCGGATTACAGCTCCTTTCATCAGGGCACTGTCAGGAAGCGATTGGATACTTTGCCGACTACTGGAAGCATGATGCAAGAATCGGTTTTTACATTGCATATTGTTATTATACCATATCCAAATCACGGAAAGGAGGGGAAGGGAGTGAGTCAACAAGCCAGAAACAAAAGTCAGAACTTGCAGCACGGGAACAGCTGCTGGAGATGGCGCGGGTTCAGCCTCAACTCTACCGCCTGAAACCACTGGATCTCTCTAATGATGAAGTGGTTGAGAATGCATTCTGGTTCATGCTCAAGGTGTCTTTCGGATGGTTTCCAAATGAGAAATGGTTCGTCCAGATTGGTTTAGAAAAGGCAAAAAAGGACAATAATAAAGCAAAACGGGTAGAACTTCTCAATATTGCAACGGTAAAATTCTTCAATGACCTCGATTTCCTCCGCGAATCATTCACTTTCAAACTTGAACATGGAGACGGTATCGGAGCAAATGGTATTGTAAAGCAGATGATGCAGCAGTATCCTGGCAGTCTTGAACCGGTGTACTATGGACTGAAACTCTCACTGATTGCAACAGGAAAAACATCGTATTCCCAATACCGCTTAATGGCAACAGAAAAAGGGATGCCAGTATACCTGATTCAGATTTTTGACTGGGTTTTTTATGTACTAAAATATCAGGAAAAAGAGGCACAAACGCAATATCGGGAGTTGTTGCGCAGGTATAAGTCATTATCATATTATTTCATTCCGTTGGAATATATCGTGCAGGATATATTTTATGCCGAAGAGGAAAAATCAAAACAGGCCCGCATGCTATTTATTGATTCAATAGATCACTATGCGAAAAAGGTTCTGAAGATTCAGGCATAAAGTACTGGTGTAATGCACCGGAATCCGGATAGGATCGGATGGTTCACGGTCCGTCAGACGTTCTGTCAGAGATTTAATAACCATTTTCACGGGTATTTTTTCCGTTGTAATGTCCGGGAGATAATATCCTGCTTCACCCTTTGTGATAAACCACCACCGTCCTTTGGTGTCAGGGAAGACCTTTGTCACTTCATTGCGGGTAATGCCTTTCATATTTCGGGTGACATGGACGATGATTTCATTATCCCTTAGTCCATACAGCCCGTTGTTCGTGCCAATTATCAATATCCCGTCCTCCGTTATTGCCACATCATTAATCCGGAATGTGCCAGGACCAAGAGACGCAGGATCAGTGATTGCAGTAATACCGTTTGGTTCAGAGTAGCGCAGGATCGTATCCTTGTTAAAAAGAATGACGCCCCCAAACGGATGATCCACAACATTCGTTATTTTTCCGTATTGTTCCTCTTCAAGGGAAATGAATGAAAAGGTAGCACCCTCTTTGTTCCGCATCCCTTTCCATATCCCATTAGAGCGAGATACCAGAATAACATTTCCTGTCGCGTGATCTTTCGCCATTGAAATGATGGAATATGCATCGGGTCCGTTTTCGGCAAATGGCCGTATCCATTCCCAATTTCCTTCAGAAAAATAATGTAATCCGGAATTTCCATGTGCAACCCAGATGGTCTCGCCATCGTGAAGGATATCATGGATATCCATTGTGGAAAAAACCGTATCTGCTCCAACCCGGGTAAACACCGCTCCATCGTAGGTTTGCACGCCTGCTGCAAACCCGAGCCAAAGATTATGATTTTTATCAAATTCGATGCATGTAATAAAATCATCCTTTAACCCGGTGTCATATTTCCATGGTTCGGAGTGGAGGGTAACCCACCCAAGGTCAAAAAAAGAAAGGCCATTTGTTGTCGCAAAGGCTATCGTGCCATTATGATTTTCTGCAATATCCATGACATTGAGCGAGGAAATTGAGCCGTTTGTAGGTATGTACGTAATGAGAGTCCCGGATACCGGCATAACAACACAAAACAGGCCTACAAGCAGTATTAAAGTTCGTAACATTTCCCATCTGCTCTTCGAACGGTTATTTTGCCTCCGTCTTCCGGAAAGAATTTTACTGATCTTCCGCATGTTCCACCCGTATCTTCGTATTCAATAGGAATGTGCCACTCATTAAGGTGTTTATGCAGGGCATCGATGTTTCGTTTCCCAATATCCAGGTTTCCCTTAAACTGCGCAAACATACTCGCCCCTCCAACTAACGATGCAGTTAAACTCCTCTTTGAAGACCCACACTTTTCGATTTCACATATTAGGTGAGGCACTGCCGTATCAGCAAATTTTCCTGGCCGTTCGCTTCTTCCATTGCTCTCAGGCAGCATTACGTGGGCCAGCCCGCCTATTTTGAGTTTTCTGTCATACAGAACAAATGCAACACAGGATCCAAGTCCAATAGATGAGATGTATGTATTTTTAATGGTGTATTCTCCAATACCAACATTTACACTCTTTGAATCAGCAGCATT
>CAZFXY010000065.1:0-9686 GCA_964523185.1 uncultured Methanoculleus sp. | reverse complement strand
CCATGGTGATTGCAAGCATGAAACCTGCGCCGAGTGAACCGACGAGGAGACCACCGAGAGCGTCCTTTCCGAGAACGAGACCAACGAGAAGTGGCGCTACAATGGCGATGACACCCGGGAGGATCATCTCACGCAGTGCGGACGAGGTGGAGATAGAGATACACGCTGCGTAGTCAGGTTCTGCGGTGCCTTCCATGATGCCCGTTATCTCCTTGAACTGACGGCGGACTTCAACAACAATGGCATGTGCCGCACGCCCGACTGCCATCATTGTCATGGATGAGAAAAGGAACGGAAGCATTGCACCGATGAGAAGACCGATGAAAACGGTCGGCTGCATGACGTCGATTGCCTCGAGGCCCACAGCGATTCCGTAGGAAGCAAAGAGTGCGAGTGCAGTGAGTGCTGCGGAACCGATTGCAAATCCCTTGCCGATAGCTGCGGTGGTGTTCCCGACTGCATCGAGGGTATCGGTGATTGTTCGGACAGACTCAGGCTGGTGGCTCATCTCTGCGATACCACCTGCATTATCTGCAACCGGTCCGTAGGCATCGACTGCGAGGGATATGCCGAGCGTTGCAAGCATGCCGACCGCTGCAACCGCAATGCCGTAGAGGCCTGCGAAGGCGTAGGCGATGTAGATGGCAAGTGCGATGAGGAGGGTCGGGACAAGTGTGGACTCCATACCCTTTGCAAACCCGGTGATGATGTTTGTTCCAGCGCCTGTCTCAGAGGCTTTTGCAATCGTCTGGGTGGGTTTGCGTTCGTAGGATGTGTAGTATTCGGTGACCTGACCAATCAGGAATCCTGCGACAAGACCGGCGACACAGGCAACAAACACCCCGAACCCATAGCTTCCGAGGAGCATGGTGGCGATGAAGTATGTTGTGGCGACCACGAGGATGAGCGCTGCGATAAGACCCATGTTGAATGCCATGTGAATTGCAGAGGACTCAGTCTTGTTGGTTTTCACGAAGAATGAACCGATGATAGCGCAAAGAATACCGACTGCAGCGATAATCATCGGGAGGACGACGAGGTTGTACTCCGGCATGCCACTGAGAGCTGCGGTGGATTCAATGCCCAAAATAATGCTTATATCGTTTCCCTTGCTGATTGCAAGAACGGCTGCAGCACCGAGAAGCATGGTGGAGATGATGGATCCAACGTATGACTCATAGAGGTCAGCACCCATGCCGGCGATGTCACCGACATTGTCACCGACATTGTCTGCAATGACAGCGGGGTTTCTGGGGTCGTCTTCAGGGATACCTGCCTCGACCTTACCGACGAGGTCAGCACCGACGTCTGCGGCCTTCGTAAAGATACCGCCGCCGACACGGGCGAAGAGTGCAATCGAACTTGCACCAAGAGAGAACCCTGCAACTACATTGACAATCTCATAGATGCTGGCGCCTTCCATCAGGGTAGAAACGCCGATAAATGCTACAGAGAGACCAAAGAGGCCGAGACCGACGACAGCCATACCCATGACAGTACCGGAAGCAAAGGAGACACGGAATGCATCAACAATGCCGCGGGTAGCAGCATGTGCTGTCCGGCCGTTTGCGGAAGTAGCGGTGATCATGCCGATATAACCGGCAGTTGCGGAAAGAACCGCTCCGATGACAAAGCAGACCGCGGTTAACGGACTGATGAGTATTGTCAGGATGATCGCGAGTACTATCACAAAGACCGCGATATACTTGTACTGGGTGTTTAAATACACCATCGCACTTTTGTGTATCACGGATGTGAGCTTCTTGATGAGCTCACTGCCTTCCCCTTCAGACTGAACCTTTCTATAGGCCAGTCCCGCAAAGAGAAGAGCAATCAGGGCACATATTGGTGCCAGATAGATGAGTGGATCCATGGTTTTTCCAAATCCCCCTTTATGGTTTCAGACACACAACCACACGGGTTTTCGATTGCATACAGATTAGGGTTCTCTATATAAAAAAAGAATAGGATGTTTTACGGTGACTGCGGTATGGCATATCTCTGGATGGGAGAGTCCGCCCTCATCACCCGTCCGTTTCCAAATCAAAGAAAAAGATACACCTATAGGAAAAGGAGAATCTGGCAAAAGGGGAATCCGGTCTGAATCTGTCAGAGAAGGGAGTTACTTCTCATTTTGATTCTGAACCCCGCACCACAAGCACCGGCTGACGGGCCAAACGGATAACTCCGGCGGAGACTGAGCCCAGAAATGCATGTGAGAGGCCTGTTCTCCCGTGTGCACCCACGACAATGAGAGAAACCTTTCGGCTATCCGCAACCCGGACAATTTCTTCTGCCGGGTTGCCGCTGAGGATTACCGGCTCCACCTCAAGGCCCGCCTCCCGGAAGCGCCAGACAGTATTTGTCATCAGCTGCTGACTCTCACGGTGAAGACGGTCGCGTAGCGTATCTTCATAACATGTCGCCGAATCGTCATCCAGACAGGGCGGTTCGGCAATGAGAGACGGTTCCTTTGACGCATCTGAGACGTGCAAAAGCACGACCTTTCGGCATCCGGCATCTGTGAGGCGTATAACGTAGTCTTCTGCCCTTGAAGAAACAGGAGAAAAATCTGTTGCCAGGCAGACGGTGTCAAAAAGCATGCCCGTTCGCTTCGATACCATATGTGGCAGTTTCTGATCTGTCATGATGACTCTTCCTGAGAGAAATGTACATTTAGTAGAAAAAAAGGTGTGCATTCATTTCAGGGTTTCTGGTAAAGATGGCTCGTTGGGCATGGCCCGGTGAAACGGTGAGGATGGCAGGAGTGCGTGCTCCTTGCATGACCGGAGAAAAGGTTTTTTCCTTTCTCTCCAATAATGGACACAGACATCAGATGCACCCTGGAGAAGACTGAAGAAGAGCAGTGTTTTCGTGTTCCTGTGAAAAAGATTCAAAAAGAAGAGAATACCGAGTATAAAAGAAGAGAATACCGAGTATAAAAGAAGAGAATACCGAGTATAAAAGAAGAGAATACCGAGTGCAAAAAAAGAGAATAGTATAAGTGTTCGTATGAAGAAGAGCGCACAATGAAGACGATGCAGGAAATCCGGGATCGACTGGCCCGAGGTGAGGCGATCGTCTGGACGGCGATGGAGATGAAGGAACGGGTGCGGGCGGGCGATATCCCGACAGCAACAGAGGTGGATATCGTCACGACCGGTACCTTTGGCGTCATGTCCGGCACCGCTGCCGTGATGACCGTCCCCGTTGCCTCTCCTGGTGCGTTCCTCCGGGCCGAGAGGGTTACCCTGAATGGTGTACCTGCCTTCCCTGGCCCCTGCCCGAATGAACGCCTGGGCACGGTGGACCTCATCGTCTTTGGGACTGCCGCTGCATCAGAGAGATACGGCGGCGGCCACCTTTTCCGGGATCTGGTGGATGGCAAAGATGTCGAAGTGATAGCAGAGGCAGGTAAAAAGACCTTTGAAAACACTATCTTCATCGAAGACCTCACGTCTGCACGTATCTTCACCACCCGAAGCTGTTGCCGGAATTACACCGCCTTTGTAAATCGGGGGCCTGACCCGTTCAGCAGTATCTTTTCCGTTCTTTCTTTGGAGGGCAATATGAGCGCGGCGACCGTATCAGGGTGTGGAGAGATAAACCCCGTTGAAAATGATCCCGGTCTGATCCATATCCGGCCTGGCACGCCGCTTCTGTTAAACGGCGCTCCGGGCATCGTCATGGGGGAAGGTACGCGGAGCACGCCGGAACGCCGGAATATTGCCGCCTGTGCCGATCTCAGTGCAATGGACGGTGAGTATATGGGTGGGTTTATGACCGCCCATGGGCCCGAATGCCTGACCTCGGTCGCCATTGCTTTGCCGGTTCTCACCGCAGATGACATCACCCGCCTCTCAATAACAGATGAGCAGATTGCCCTGCCGGTGGCAGACCTCATTGACCGGGCCCCGTTCTCACGTGCATCCTATGGCGATGTCTGGCAGGGAACCGAGCTTACCGTGCAGGTAAACCCCCTCAACTGCCTGTTTTGCGGGCCCTGCACTGCCGCAGAGGTCTGCCCGACAAAGGCGGTTATGATGGGCGGCGGAATCATGCGTTCCCGTTGTGTGTCGTGTGGCACCTGCGTGCACGCCTGCCCGAACGGGGTATATGCGATGCAGGCCGGTGCCCTGCACCTAATGGATGACAGCGCCGTCGATATCCCCATTGTGCTCCGGCAGTCAGATCGTTTGCGGGGAGAGGCCCTCTGCAGTCGGATGAAAGATCAGCTCCTAAGGGAGGAGTTCCTCTTATGAATTCCCTTTTCTGGTATGCCTCGGAGGTGTCCGGCGATGTATGAAGAAAGCGTCCTGCATTATGTCGCCTCGGCTGGGGTGGATACGGTGGTCAGCCTGCCCTGTGATCGGACACAGGGCCTATACTCCCTGTTCCAGGAGAACTTCCGGCATGTCACCATAATGCGTGAGGAGGACGGCGTTGGTCTCTGTGCCGGCCTTTCTCTTGCAGGAAACCGCCCGATGATGCATATTCAGAGTTCAGGCCTCGGTACCATGCTCAATGCGATTATGACGCTCTCCGTGCCGTATGAACTCCCCCTCCCTGTTCTTGCTTCGTGGCGTGGTGTCCACCGGGAGAGAACCGAGGTGCAGATGCCGTTTAATATCCGTCTTCCTGACCTTCTGGATGCACTGGATATTGTGTACACGGTGGTGCACGAAGCTGGTGACCTCGACCGTATCGAGGGTGCCATTGCCGATGCCTTTGAGCACCACCGGCCGCATATCATTCTTGTCTCCCCCAAGGTCTGGGAAGGAATCGGGGGTACCGCCGGCGTCCCACCCGCTCTGGCTTTCCCACTCCGCAACCGTGAGATCAGTCTTGTATACAAACGATCGGTCACGCAGCCCTTCTGGGGGAGGGCGGATGCCATCGCTGCTGTTGCACCTCTCCTCACCGATGAACTGGTGGTCACAAATCTTGACGTCCCCGGAAATGAACTCTACGCAGTTCGGGATCGGCCGGAGAACTTCTACATGATGGGCAGTTACACGCAGGCGACGCCCATCGGTCTGGGGTTGGCTCTGGGACAGGATCGGGGTGTCGTCGTCTTTGACGGGGACGGGAGCCTCCTGGGGACTGCCATTCTGCCGGTGGTGGCAGCAGAGGCGCCAAATAACCTCACGATTATCGCTCTTGACAACGGGTCATTCGGCAGCACCGGCGATCAGCCGACCCATGCGTATGCGGTTGCTGATCTCGAACTATTGGCCCTTGGAGCAGGCATTAAGAACACCTGCAAGGTGCAGAATGAAAAAAGCCTCCGTGCAGCCTTCCTTTCCCGGAGTCCCGGCCCCCGGTTTATCCATGTCGTTATTGCCCCCGGCAATACGAAAGTAGCGTCGATCCCTTTTTGCGCACGGGACATCAGGGATCGGTTTATGGGTGCATTCTGGTCTCCTGCAATGAAACAAATCCTGTTTGGTTAAAGCAAACACATTTTATTTAGCCACCCCAACATTATCAGAGAATTTGTATGCAAGAGATCTCGCGTGTCCGAACAGTTAGTGTCATCACCCTTCTTGGAGCCCTGCTGATCTGTGCCTTTTTTCTTTCGCTGAGCCTCGGGCCCACGACGGTGCCGTTTTCTGCATTTATACCGGATGATATCCTGGGTATGCTTACCGCCCTGTTCACCGGGGGAGACATCTCCGGTTTCTTTTCTGACCATACATCGTACCTCATCATCTACTCCATTCGTCTCCCGCGGGTACTTGCCGCAATACTCGTTGGTGCCGGTCTTGCCGCTGCCGGTGCTGCGATGCAGGGATTGTTCCGCAACTCGATGGCAGATCCATACATCATCGGGACGTCATCAGGAGGTGCCTTTGGTGCCGCCTTCACCATTGTCTTTATGGGGGGTCTCTTTCTGCCGGTCTTTGCGTTCATTGGCGCCCTTGGATCCACATTTTTGGTCTATGTCATCGCAACACGGCAGGGGCGTGCATCGGTGGAGACATTGCTTTTGACCGGTATCGCGATCTCGATGTTCTTCTCGTCCATTCTCTCGTTTCTCATGTATTCGGCGGGAAAGAGCCTGCACCAGATTGTATTCTGGCTGATGGGTGGCTTCTGGAACGTCTCATGGAGCGATGTCTGGCTTGGTCTTTTGATACCTGTCGGCGGGATTTTTCTGATTGCCCTTGCCCGTGACCTGAATATTCTCTCTCTTGGAGAAGAGGACGCCCTCCACCTTGGAGTTAATGTTGAACAGTTTAAGCGTGTCCTGCTCTTTCTCTCTGCGGCAATCACCGCCGTTGCTGTCTCCATTGCAGGTTCTATTGGGTTTATTGGTCTCATTACGCCACATGTGATGCGGCTCATTGTTGGCCCTGATCATCGGCTCCTCTTTCCGGCATCGATGGTCGCAGGCGGACTTTTCCTTCTTTTGGCAGACACCCTCGCCCGTTCGTTTCTTGGAGAGATGCCGGTGGGTGTGATCACCTCCTTTGTCGGTGCGCCGTTCTTTATCATGCTCCTCAGGAGGAGGATGCGGACATGATCGATGTACACGACCTCTTTGCCGGTTACGGTGGCGTGGATATCATCCGTGAGATCACATTTTGGGCAGAAAAAGGCGAATTCATCGGTATTATCGGTCCGAACGGATCCGGGAAGACCACGCTTTTAAAGGCCCTCAGCCGGGTGCTGGAACTTTCCGGCGGTGTGGTGACCCTTGAGGGCCGGATTCTCGGCGATTATGGACAGAAGGAACTTGCCCGTATCATGAGTGTCGTCCCGCAGGAGACGGCGATGAACTTCTCCTATACCGTGGGAGACATCGTCATGATGGGCCGTTTTCCCTACCAGGACCGGTTCACAAAGGAGGGCGCCGATGATTACCGTATTGTGCGCGAGGCAATGGAGGTAACCAATGTCACCCACCTGAAAGACCGGACGGTGACAGAGATCTCCGGCGGGGAACGGCAGCGGGTGATCATTGCCCGTGCGCTTGCGCAACAACCAAAAGTGATTCTCCTCGATGAAGCGACCGCTCATCTTGATATCCACCACCAGGTGGAGATCCTCTCCATTGTCCGCGATCTGGGCGAGAGTGTCACCAAAATCGGGGTATTTCATGACCTGAATCTGGCGTCAGAGTTCTGTGACCGGATTGTTCTCATGGCAGAAGGGCGGGTTCGTGCGATCGGGACGCCCGCTGAGGTGCTCACGATGGAGCACCTGCGGGATGAGTATGGCATCACGGCAATGGTGCAGACCAATCCTGTTACCGGTCGTCCGTTGATTACGCCTCTGAGTGAAGACGTTCCGTCTGCCCTCCACGGTGTCCGTATTCACATCATTTCCGGAGGAGGCACTGGTGCGGGTCTGATGTATACCCTTGCTGCGGCCGGATGCCGCCTTTCAGCAGGTGTGCTCTCAACCATGGACTCCGACTTTGCGGCTGCATCACGGCTCGACATTCCCTGTATTACGGTGCCTGCATTTGCCCCCATCACCCCCACGGTCTGTGAGGCACTTGGGACATATCTCGATGAGGCAGATGTGATTATTCTCACCGCCATGCCGGTGGGGGTTGGTAACCTGCCAAATATCCAGGCGCTCACCCGTGCCCGCCGCCCCCGTCTTCTCCTTTTTATCCCTCCGGGTGAGGAGTTCACCGACTGCACACCAGCAGGAAACGGTTCCTTCCTTACGGCGATACGTGCTGCGGGATGTCCGGTCGTCTCATCGAGAAATGACCTCTATCGGGCAGTTGAAAAGCGGATTAATGCCACCAAAAAACGCAAATAGCTTTAGAAAATAGATGGTTTTTCTTTTTCCATTCCCTCTTTACAACAATTTTACAACAATTTTACAGCAATTTTACAGCAATTTTACAGCAAGGTAACAACAAATTAAACTATTAATTTGGATATAACTAAATATTTGTGCATCGGATATACTGATTTATATCCAAAAGGTTTGTGTATGACTTCTAAGATGCGTATTCGTCTATCCCTTTTCATCATGGTGCTTTTCATCATGGTGCAGGGTTGTGCAGCAGCTGATTACCCGACATTTCATGGCGATGCCCAGCGTACGGGCTACGTTTTGGATGCAGGCCCCCTCACGGAGAATATTCGGTGGTCGGTTTCACCGGGTTCGATTGATTGTTCGCCGGCGGTGGTGGATGGTCGTGTATTTGTCGCGACAGGTCCTGATATGGCACATCCGGAGGCTGTTCCCGCTCTCTACTGTTATGATACAGAGACCGGAGAAGAACTCTGGACGTATGGAACAGGATCCGAGTCTGGCCTCACCGTCGCAGATGATCTGCTCATTGTTGGTGGCCTTAACGGGTATCTCACTGCCCTTAACACCACAGACGGGAACAAGGAATGGTCTGTTTTGGCGGATGCAAATCCAGGATTCTTTGGTCTGTCCTCATCCCCGCTCTACTATAATGGTCTCCTCTATGTGCTGACCCCCTCTGACGGTGGTCTGCACGTGTATGACCCGGCAGATGGCAGTGAAAAATGGACAGTAGCATTTGGCGCATGGGACATTGGGTGGACCAAGGCGACCTACTTCACCGCTCCTGCAGCAGCAGGCAATGTGGTTTATTTCCCGTCCAATCTCTCAGAGCTCTATGCGTATGACACCACAACAAGAGCACAAAAGTGGAACGTCACTCTTGACGGCACCATCAGGTCGGCACCGGTAATCGATACGGACTCGCTCTTTATCACTACCACAACGGCACTCTATGAAGTATCCCGTGCAGACGGTGACGTCCTTAGGAACCGCACAATGGGTACCCAACTGGGCACACCGGCACTGGATGGTCTGAACAACCGGATCTATGTAGGAACAGACACGGGAATGGTCTGTCTGAATACCGATGATATTACAGCAGAGCCGGTATGGCATGCTGAAACAGCAAAGATGATCGTTTCGCCGGTCATCGCGGGAGATCTGGTGTACGGTGCGACCAATGAACAGCGGTCTTCTGTCTATGCGTTCAATACCGCAGATGGCAGTCAGGCATGGACTTACATGCTTCCGGCGCCCGAAGGTGGCAACTACGCCGCATTCTGGGGTTCTTCGCCGGCAGTTGCAGACGGTGTGCTCTATATTGGCGCTGAGCATACGAATACCCTCTTTGCCTTTGGGGAGAATTTTACCCCCGTCGGGCCCGTTGCTATCTTTAACGGTAGTGTCACGGTCACTAAAGGCGAAACCTTCAGTTTCGTGCCGTCGAACGACGCATCTGTGTCCTATACCATGAACCGGACAACGGACCTTGGTGCGCTTGACACTGCTGCAACATTGGGCGGGTTCACATTCAATGCGTCTGATGCCTGGTACGCATCCTACGGTTCGTTCCTTCTGGGGGATATCAATGGGATTGCAAACGAGGATTACATGAAGCCCAATGCACATTCATGGGCTCTTTATCTGAACAATGCTCCAGCTTCGGCAGGTCTTGGTGCAAATGATCTCTCTGTCGGTGACACAGTGACTCTCTACTACTGTCCGTCCAACCCTGATACCTATGCGTACCTCATCGATGAGGCGACCCACATCGTGAATATCAATGTGACGGTCGATGACGGATCGGTGACACCGGAATACATCTTCAACGGCAGTGTAACGATCACTGAAGGCGAAACCTTCAGTTTCGTGCCGTCGAACAACGCATCTGCGTCCTATACCAT
>CAZFXY010000064.1:0-9798 GCA_964523185.1 uncultured Methanoculleus sp. | reverse complement strand
CTTCCCGCTCCATCTCTTCAAGATAATCGTCGATGTAGGCGGCAGTGTCATAGAGAGAAGGAATAAGGATGTTAGCCAGGGCGTTGACCCTCCGCCGCGTCACTGCAATCTGCTCGGCAAGGCGCACCAGAGACCCTTCCCGTTCCGCAAGGGCGAGCGCTTTCTTCACGGCTTCCTCGCACTGGCGATATGCCACATCCAGATGGGCAGAGGGAACAGCCAGCGGATAACCAGGTTCCCGTACATCCCGGAAGGGTTCCGGCAGGATGATGAGGGGGACAGGAGTTCCCATCACAACAGCAGTCTCCATCCTGACCTCTTCTGCCGGTTGCGTACAGGATATCGCCTCTTCCAGTTCGCGCAGCCCCATGACCATCCCGGCACGCAGAAGGGGAGGGTATGCAGCAACGAACGCATCCTCAGTCTCTTTGCGCAGTCCTTCCCAGTTTTCCCGAAGGGAAGAGAACTGCAATACCATCGTATCAAGTTTCTCCTGCAGGAGTTCATGACCCTTCTCAGCAACCACGATCCGCTTTCTAATCCTGAGAAGTTCAATCCGGGTGGGACGGGTGCCGCGGATGATCTGCCTGCTCATTGCCGCTCACCGCGACGATAGATGTCAATCAGGGCTGTCGGAATCCGGTTAAGCTCTTCATCCGGGAAGATGCACAGGAGATCCCAGGCGGCGTCAAGGCTTTCAATGATGGTGCGCCCGCCTGCCCGCCCCTGGCCGACGAATTTATGTTCAAACCGTTTTGCAAACGTAAGATATCGACGATCCGCTTCACTGAGCCCCTCATCCCCGATGACGGTCACCAGACTCTCCAGACGCCGTCCCTTTGCATAGGCAGAATACATCTGGTCTGAGACGGCGCGATGGTCTTCACGGGTTTTTCCCTTTCCGATACCTCCCGACATCAAACGAGAGAGAGAGGGAAGAACATCAACGGGGGGATACACACCCTTGCGATGGAGCTCCCGGGAAAGGACGATCTGCCCCTCGGTGATGTACCCCGTCAAATCAGGAACCGGATGGGTGATGTCGTCGTCCGGCATGGAAATGATAGGTAGCAGGGTGATTGATCCCTTTCTTCCGCGAATCCGCCCCGCCCGTTCAAAGATGGAGGCAAGATCGGTGTACATATATCCCGGATATCCCCGGCGTGCAGGCACCTCATCACGTGCGGCAGAGACCTCACGCAGTGCCTCACAGTAGGACGTCATATCCTGGAGGATGACAAGAACATGCATCCCAAGGTCAAAGGCAAGATATTCTGCCGCTGTAAGGGCAAGACGGGGGGTGATAATGCGTTCGATTGCGGGATCATCGGCATGGTTCATGAACAGAACCGCATGCCCGAGCGCGCCGGTATCTTTGAATTCATTCAGGAAGAACTGTGCATCCTCATGGGTAATTCCCATCGCGCCAAAGACAAGAGCGAAATCCTCATTGTCCCTGAGAACGCGGGCCTGACGGGCAATCTGGGCAGCAAGGACCGAATGCGGCAAACCCGCGCCGGAAAAAATAGGAAGCTTCTGCCCCCGCACAAGGGTATTCATGGCATCAATGGCTGATATACCCGTCTCGATGCAGTCCTCGGGATAGGCACGTGCGGTCGGATTGACCGCTGAGCCGGCGATATCCATGATCTTTCCGGGAATAACAGGCCTGCCGCCATCAACCGGGGCACCGGACCCGTCAAACACTCGTCCGATGATCTCGGGACTGACGACCATACGCAGGGGATGTCCGGTAAACCGGACCGAGGTGATGTCAGTGTCAAGGTCACGGGTTCCGCCGAATACCTGAATAATAGCGGTATCCGAACGGCTTTCCAGCACTTCCCCAAGACGAATTCCGCCACCCGGGAGGCGTACTTCCACCACCTCACCCTGTGCCGCATCACCAATGCCTGAAACTGCCATCAGGGGACCTGCCACACGGACCACCGATGTGTATTCACGGGCGGGAGAGGTCATTTCATTCCTCCGCAAAGAGTGGTAAATGCTTCTTTCATCTCATCCTGAGTCATCTCAAAATGCTGGTTGAAATCGGCATCCGGAATAGTACCGAGTCGGAGCAGCCGTTTGGATACCGGCAGGGCGGCAACCGCAGATACCAGCATACCCCCGGCCACCGCCTCTCTCCCGTAACGGGCATAATCGGTGATCAGCTCCATCATCCGATACTGCTTGTCCGGAGCACAAAACGTGTCTGCCGGATCAAAGGCATACTGTATCAGAAATGATTCGCGGATAAATGTTGCAATATGCAGAGAGAGTTTATCGTTTTCCGGGAGTGCGTCCGGCCCGACCAACTGGACAATCTCCTCAAGTTCACTCTCTTTCTGAAGGATACCCATCATGGTGCTGCGCATCTCCTCCCACCGGTCACCTACATGCTCATTCCACCATCCCTCGACATCATCCGGATAAAGCGAATAGGATGTAAGCCAGTCGACAGCAGGAAAGTGGCGTTCGTGCGCAAGGTCTGCATCCAGTGCCCAGAATACCCGGACAACCCGGAGGGTATTTTGCGTGACCGGTTCTGAGAAGTCACCGCCCGGCGGCGAGACGGCACCGATAACAGACACGGAACCGGCCTTGCCGGACGGCCCAAGCACCGTGACACTCCCCGCACGTTCATAGAAGGAGGCAAGCCGTGATGCGAGATAGGCCGGATAGCCGTGTTCCCCGGGCATCTCCTCGAGACGCCCGGATATCTCCCGCATCGCCTCTGCCCATCGTGAGGTGGAATCTGCCATCAGGGCCACATCATAGCCCATATCGCGATAATACTCAGCAATGGTGATCCCGGTATAGACCGAGGCCTCCCGTGCAGCCACCGGCATATTCGAGGTGTTGCCAATGAGAACCGTCCTCCCCATCAAAGGTTCCCCGCTCGTTGGATCCACGAGGGCCGGAAACTGTCGCAGTACGTCTGCGAGTTCATTGCCCCGCTCCCCACAGCCCACATAGACGATGATGTCAGCATCCGACCATTTTGCCAGCTGATGCTGGACCACAGTTTTTCCTGCCCCAAACGGCCCCGGCACCGCTGCAGTCCCCCCTTTAACAATAGGGAAAAAGGTATCGATGACACGTTGGCCGGTTATCAGGGGGTCACCGGGTTTCTTTTTCACGGCGACCGGACGTGCCTCCCTCACCGGCCAGCGCCGGAGCATGGTCACCGGCACCTCAGCGCCGTCACTATCGATTATGCGTGCGATCTCCGTTGTCACGGTATACTCCCCCGTTCCAGCCACATGGGTAAAGGTGCCTTCTGTTTCATGGGGAACCAGAATGGAATGCGTAAATCTGCCTTCCGGAACGGTTCCAATAATCGTACCGGGGACAGCCGCGTCACCCGGTGCTGCCGCCGGGGTGAATACATAGCTACGTTTTCGGTCGAGGGCCGGGAATGATGCGCCACGGATGATAAAATCCCCCATCTCTTCATGGACAACTTCGAGCGGGCGCTGGATGCCGTCGTACACCATACCCAGAAGGCCGGGCCCCAATTCAACAGAGAGCGGTGCACCAGTTCGTTCTACCCCTTCGCCCGGGGAGATACCTGTAGTATCTTCATAGACCTGAATGGTCGCCACATCCTCAGAGAGACCGATGATCTCACCGATAAGGCCATGTTCCCCCACATGCACCACCTCATACATGAGTGCCCCCCGCATCCTGTCCGCTTCCACCACCGGACCGGTGATGCGGATGATACGCCCTGTCATCGCTCCACCCCCGGCATCCGCCTGCCTGCCACTTTCCTGATAGCGGCGCTCACCCGGTCCTCCCCCCGAATCGGTCCATCCGGACCCGGAATGCCAATAATTACCGGGTATGCCCCCCGTGAAGGAGGCAGCTGAATATCGTTGAGATATCGGTCAAGCACACACACCACACCCGTATCTGAGCGTTCAATCACATCTTCCAGAGCATCACGTGCCTCTGTTGCATCACGACACAAAATGACGTCAGGGATGCCTCCCGCCCTGCAGGCAGAAACGGTCATACGATCACCGATTGCAATAACTTTCATCCTTCCATTTCCTCCAGCACAAGTACCCGTTCGATCTCATCCACCGCAAGGGAGGCACTGACCCCCACCGCAATCGCCTGCATATTCTGAGCCTCATACCCGAGAATGATAAGATAACGCAATAACGGCCCGCTCTCCAGATGATACTGGGTTGATACCGCACGGGCTATGGCAAGCATGCATTGGTCAAGGGATGCTTCAAGCACCGAAACATCAAAATCCCTCACTGCCTCAGGATGGCGGGACAGATACGATTCATACCGTGTTCCCGTCAGTGCCTGCATCAGATCCGGCAGGGATCCCGCCCGTTTCACATGATCGAAACGCTCACCGGTGATTTCAAATCCTCCTTCAGGGATGAGATGATGGACTGACTCCTCCCTGCGGGCCCCAAACGAGAGGGCACGAATCTGCACCCGGATGTTTGCAACATCAATCATCCGGCCGCTAATCTCGGTGATCGGTGGTGAAAGGGATATATCCACGCCTCGTGCCGCAAGGGAGAGATTTTCTAGCACAGCAATCTGCACCAGTGCGGAAAAACGGGCAGAACTGCCCGCTGCCTCACGATATGCTGCAGAGAGCACCGGGCCGAAGGGAGTCTGGGCAAACCTGCTGAGTGCGTCCTCAGGCCCGGTGGCATGAACGGCCTTGCGCACCAGATCCGGATGTAACGGGCCGGCGGGGGACACCTGCCGTTCCAGGTCTGCAGGAGAGAGGCCCCGCGCAATGCCTGCAATAATCCATGCCGCTTCCCGTGTTAAAAGCATCTGAGCGTATGACGCAAAAAAATGCCGTACACTGTCCGGAACATTCTCACTGAGACTCATCACCCTCCCATAATAATATCCACGGATAGCCCGTTCTGCACTGTCGGTATTGTTCTCACCTGCAGACGGAAGGTCATGACCAACACTCCGAAAACGGTCAAAGAGATCCGGGATGGTGTGTGCCTCAAGCACTCCTCTGACCGTCACCGGATGTATCATTGGATTGCCGATGGCCCGCACTCTCGCATCAGGCCGCGCGAATATCGCAATATTCATAATAATGCGAAAATATCCGGCTGAAACGGCCATCACAAGCCCTATCATAATAGCAATGGCAAGACCAGCAACGAGAAGTGCTGTTGCATCACCTCCAGAGAGAAGACCGGAGAATACCGAAGAAAGAGTGAGATCAGTCATGGCCGCCAAACAGTATCCGTGCTGTTTCACGGGTCAAATAATCCCGCATACGTTCAAATCTGGCGGAAAAACGCTGATCGCACAGGTGACTCCCGCGGGTAACCACCACTCCGCCCCCGCTGCGATCGGTGGAGTCTTCAGAAAGCAGGGCCGAAGTCACGTCAGGGAATGCTGTAAGCGCTATTTCTGCTGCATCCCAGTCCTCCTCCCGGAAGAGCAGATGGTGCTTTCCGGGGCCGACCGTTTCCTGTCCTTCTGCAATCAGTCTTCGCAGCACATCAGGATACTCTGGGGTGCGGGGAAGGTGAGACAGGTGTTTTCTTGCCCCGGAAAAGCATTGTTTGAGACCATCTTCCCGTGCCTCCCGCACCCCGCCTCGTGCTGCAAGTTCTGCCCGTGCAAGCATCTTCCGGCGGCGGGCCATTCCTTCACGTCTGCCCTCAGCAGAGATGGCAGTATATGCTGCCTGCGCTACTTTTTCACCCTCATGCCTGATACGTGACACCTCATCGTCCGCTGCATGCAGAATACGGTCTGCTTCTGCGGCGGCATCAGCATTCATCCGTGCAATAATCTCTTCAACACCCATTCATGCACCTCCAAATAGCCCGATGCCAAACATGATTAACACGGCAATTAAGAGGCCAAATATTGCAAACGTCTCTGCCATTACCGCGAACACAAGGCTTGCTCCCATCGCATCACTCCGCTGTGCAGTGGCACCGATACCGGATGCGGCAGTCATCCCCTGACCAATGGCAGAGAGACCCGCAAGACCAACCGCAAAACCGGCACCGATGGCAGCAAGGCCTGCGGCCGCGGTGGCCGTGACATCACGGGTGATCATGCCGGTAAAGGCCATGACGAGAATTGCAACAAGGAGGCCGTAGATGGCCTGCGTCTCCGGGATGACCGTAAAGACGAGTGACTTCCCGAACATCTCTTCTTTCTCTGCAGTGGCTGCAATACCTGCCGATGCCGCAATACCCTGACCAATGGCAGATATACCAGCAAACCCGACGGCAAACCCACAGGCGATGGCGGCAAATCCTGCAGCAAGGGTGGCCGTGACATCATGGGTGATCATGCCGGTGAATACCATGATGAGAATGGCAACGAGGAGGCCATATATCGCCTGTGTCTCGGGTATTACCGAGAACACCAGATTCTTTCCAAACGTCTCGTCATGCTCCGCGGTAGTCGCGGTGCCCGCCGCAGCAGCAATTCCCTGACCAATCGCTGAGATGCCGGCAAGGCCAACAGCAAACCCACACCCAATGGCAGCAAATCCAAGGGCAAGATTTCCGGTAGGCTCTCCTGCAATCATCCCGGTGAAGGCCATAATGAGAATCGCCACAAGGAGACCATATATTGCCTGCGTCTCGGGAATGACGGAAAATATCAAACTTTTTCCAAAACTTTCCTTATGTTCGGCAGAGGCGGCCGACCCTGCCGCAGCAGCGATGCCCTGTCCGATGGCGGAGAGACCGGCAATACCTACTGCAAGACCACACCCGATCGCAGCCAGGCCGGTTGCCTCGGTGGCCGCTGCATCTCCCATCAGAAGCCCGGTGAAGGCCATGATGAGAATCGCAACAAGCAACCCATAGATGGCCTGTGTCTCAGGAATGACCGCAAATATCAGGCTTCTGCCCATCGCAGAGTCATCCTCGGCGGTGGCAGCAATACCTGCTGATGCCGCAATACCCTGACCAATTGCGGAGAATCCGGCGATACCAACCGCAAGCCCTGCACCAATTGCGGCCAGACCCATGGGAAGAGGCACATCCCCACCCCCTCCGCCGATGATGCCGGTTGCAAGCAGGATAAGGATCGCAACAAGCAGACCATACATGCCCTGCGTCTGAGGCACTGCCTGAAAGACCAGAGCCCGCCCAAACTTCTCCGGCCGGACGGCGATGACACCGGCACCCGTGGCACCAGCAATCCCGACTCCGATACCTGATCCAATCGCAGAGAGACCGACGGCAAGGCCTGCCCCGGTCACGGCAAGAATGGTGCCTGCATCAACTATCATTATTTCCCTCCGGTGGTTTGGTGTGGAACCGTTGTGCCACAAACGGGGAAAACGCCCGGCCGCCCGCATTAAAGAACCGGCCGAAAAACTCCACATATTGGAGGCGGAGCGCATGGATGAACCCCCCGAGGCACTGAATGATCAGATTAGCGGCATGTCCAACAACCGCAAACAGAATCCCTGCAATGAGAAAGACTGACCCGAATTCCATCATCATCCCTGACAGGATGTTGATCATCATCGCAATGCCGCCTGTTGCAAGAGCAAGTGCGAGGATACGGGTATAACTGAGCCAGTCTCCGAGAAAGCCGGTGAGGGAAAAAAACCCGAGAGGGCCATTGGCCAACATAATTCCCACGATGCCAACCGCAGCACCTACCCAGGCAACTGAAGTGAGAAACGGTGAGAACACAGCCCAGCCAAAGAATGTGAGGATGAGAACAGCGGCAGCGGGCTGGAGCAAAAACCAGGTGCCTTCCGAGAATATCATCTCTCTTAGTTCACCGCGCCGGAGGTGTTCATATGCCGCAATCACGAAACCGAGATTGAGATGAACAATACCAATAACAAGCGACAGAATGAGCAGGTCGAGAGGATTATTCAGGGGTTCGATGATCGTGAAGGGCAGTATGATGCCGAAGTAGACGGGCAGATTGCCAAAGAAACTCCCCATCAACAGACCACATACAGCGCCTGCCACACCACAGGCACAGAGCACAACGACCAGGTCGTGCATTGTCCCGGCCGCACGCCCTGCCCCACGGAGGACCAGAAGAGCGATGAGAGACAGTAGAATGCCATATCCAACATCACCAAGCATAATGCCGAACGTGAGAACCAGCACCGGCGCAAGAAAGAGCGTGGGGTCAATTTTGCCATACGCAGGCATACCAAACATGGCGGTGAGAAACCCGTACGGCGCCAGCCAGCGGGGATGGTCAAAGGCCGACGGAACATCCCCGGCAGCGGGTTCTGTGGTGCAGAAAGAGAGGCCATCTGTTGAACGATCACAGAGTTCCTGTATCCGCGGCATATCACGTGTTTTGGCCCATCCCTGCATGACGATGAGTGAACCAGTCTTTCCAAACTGCGGCAAGGCATCTTCACGTTCCCGCATGATCCCCAGCTCCTCTCCCATCGCCTGAAGCGTGGTATGATGCGTCAATGCCATGTCTCTAAGATGAGCTTCAATGTTGGTTTTTTCCTCTCGGAGCCGGGTTTGTTCCACCCGGACAGCTGCGATGCCATCTGACGCTGTGGACGCTGTCGTCTCCGGGGTAAACTCCCGGAATGCAAGGGTTCGGAGCACCTTGTCTGCATCAGCGGATGCGTCGGGATGGGCAATGCACACCACTGTGGTCGGATAGTCTCCCACCCCGCACAAAAGAAATGCGGCAGCAAGCTCCGGCATCTCTTCTTTCAGACGTATTTCAATATCTGCGCATTCATCTGACGGAATGATACCTGCCCGCATCTCCAACAGACCCCCCCCGCCCAGGCAGCCTGGGTCGATGCCGAAGGGAAGGAGCAGCCGAAGCATCTCCTCTTCCTCATCCAGCCGCATCAGACGTTCTCTGATCGCCATCTCACGGGCATGCAGGGCAAGGATTTTTTCGGTTGTTTCGGAATAACGGGCCGCCTCTTCAAGGGCAGAGGCGGTATTGGTGACAGGGAATGATACGGTTTCGCCTGTTGGACGGGATAAAAGTGCCAGCAGTGCATTCTTTTTGGGGATATACACCTCAAGGGTCTCAACAGCCCGTTCAATACGGGATCTGGCTTCAGCAATGTCCGGAACAGCAGATGACCTCCGGCAGGGGGTGACGAGTGCATCCAGCGCCTCTTTCCCGGTGACCGGCAGGAGTTCAACTACCCCTGCCTCGTGTAAGGCAGCGACCATCGCCTCCTGACTGGCGACATGGACCCCCACCGTGATCCGAACCATCTCAGCCGGTCTGAGCATCTCCTGTCACCTCCCTGACAATAAAGGCGACAGCCTCCTCAAGCCGGGCATCGGCCGCTTCCCGAATTGCGGCAATCTCCTCTACTGCCGCCGCGCGGATCGCTGAAGCCTCTGCTGACGCCTCTGCTTCAACGGCAGCGATATGTGCCACCACCTCGGCGTCAGCCCTCTGTCGAGCTTCTGCCTCAGCCTCACGGGCATCCGCGTGGGCCTTCTGTATGCGTTCCTCTGCATCTTTGCGTGCCTGCGCTATTGTTGCCATGGCTACCGCTTCTGCTTCACGGATGCGAACAATTTCCCCGAATGGCACACAGAACTCTCCTTTGTGAATCATATCCCCTGACGCACATTAAGCATTTCGTCTGTATGAGAAAGGAATGGGTTTTTCAGGGGGATGAACAGCGTCGGTGGACCAGTCATATATACAGATGGGTATGAGGTGAGTATGGAGCATCAAATACGTAAACTTAAGTAAGAACCAGCACAATCTTAGTAGGCATTACCATATTGCTGATATAGTGTAGACCGGCCAATCATGCAGGACTCTCACTCCTGCGACTGG
>CAZFXY010000063.1:0-9809 GCA_964523185.1 uncultured Methanoculleus sp. | reverse complement strand
GATGAATCGCTTACATCCCCTTGGCTAAAGACCAAGGGGTTTTACGCTTAATTTACAAATGACGCGCACGTCAGCAATCAATAAATATAAATGACTTCGATGTCATTATAATGACGCAGATGTCACCTATGAACAGTACACCGTCCACAGCCTACCACATCACGAATCCGGAACGCTTCCGCGCAGCAGCCCGTGCATCTAAAAACGCATGCCTGGATGAACCCGATGAAATGACTGCGATTCGTTTGACAACCGAGATCATCCGTGAATACACCGGTGAGGCAACAGACACTCTCCTGAAAAAACCCGGTGACTCCCTGGAGACTGCAGCACTCTGGGATGAAGCCGGGTATGAACCACCCTATGACGTGCAGGTACTCGTTGAGATTCTGCACCGCATTCATGCAGGCATCTAAACCACCTCACTCTTTTTCACCCCGAAAAACAGATCACACCTCTCTTTCATTTGCCCGGCACGTTCGAACCGGGGAAAACCGGGCACCGTTTCCATACAAAAGTGCCCGCGTGATCGCCCAAAAAAGGGGACATTTCCTCGAGATTCGCTGGTTTTAGATGATCTTATCACCAGCGCCGGGCCCTGCAGTACAGGTATAAACATCGGTAATTTTAATGACAAGCATCCCTTTGGCCGGCGCATTCGGCATCCGGGCATGTGTCTCACGGCGAAACACCTCAAACTGCTCGCCCTCAGTGACGTATGTAACATCCCCGTGAATCTGGAAACAGCCCTTCACACCCGGCCCCCAGAGATAGATAGCAGCCCTTGGATTTTCCCGGATGTTTGCCACGCTCTTCTGCATGAAGTTGTCCATCACAAGAATCGTCTCAGGGTCAGCAAGTTTTTTCCCGGCCATGGGAGCGACATTGGGGGCGCCACCCTTGTCTGCTGTTGCAAGGGGAATGACGCGTATTGCATCGAACGCTTCAATCAGCTCATCAGTCAGTTGTACCATAGAATTACTCCGTCTGAGTATTTGCAGCAGATAACGTAAAAAGGTGCGGAAGAAACACCTGACCCAAAGGAACCCGGTTTTTCCGGCGAGCTTTCATAGGTATTCATCCAAAAAACGCCAGATTCATCCGCCAATGGTTTCTGTTACCGGAAATTTCAACACCCACGTGGTTCCTTCGCCACGGATAAGCTCAATGGTTCCTCTCAACTGATCGATGACCACACGGTAAACAATATTCATACCCAGAGACGGATGGTGGAATGGATCGAAATCCTCCGGTATCCCCACCCCGTCATCGGTGATGGAGAGCACCTTCTCTGTGTCACTGCATTCCATCGTAATATTAATTTTTCCTGCACCCCGCCCATCAAATGCATACTTGATGGAATTTGTAACCAGTTCAGTGACAATGAGGGAGCAGAGAATCCCGGTGTCCAGATCAAGGATGCAGCCACGCGCATCCACATGATATTCGATTATTTTCCCGGTTGAGAAGTTTGGAATGATCTCGTTGACCAACCCTGTCAGGTGCTCATGTGCATCAATGGTGGTGATATTTCGTGAGCGGTAGATACTTTCGTGCACCATTGCCATCGAGATGATACGGTTCGTCGTCTCGGTGAGTGCTGCTCTCGCCTGTTCATCTTCCATGGTTCGCATCTGCATCTGGATCATCGATGAGATGAGGGCAAGATTGTTTTTTACACGGTGATGAACCTCCTGCAAAAGCGTCGTTTTTTCAACAAGCGATTGCTGGAGGGCAGTTTCTGCCTCTCTGCGCTGGGAGATATCCGTCGCAAAGAGAGAAATAAACTCCATGTCACCGAGATGCACATAGTCGGCCATAATATCAACCGGGAAGTAGATGCCGTCTCTTCGGGCATACGAGACTTCAAACTGCTGACTCTCCCCGGTAACGATACGATCCCAAATATTCTTCCACGACACAGATTCCTGAAACGGGTATATATCCCGGATGTGCATCCCAAGAACGGTTTCAAGCGGGATCTGCAGCATCTCCACTGCCTTGCTATTGACATAAATTATTTCGCCGGTGCGATTGACCCATACAATTCCGATCGTTGCCTGATCCACGGTCAGCCGGGTGATCGTGAGCATATCCTCGTATGCCTTGCGCTCAGTGATGTCGATGACCGTCCCGATAACCGCCGGACGACCACCATACTCACCAGACGATCCGAATATTTCAACCGGGAATGTGATCCCGCTGCGGGCTATGCCCTGCGCTTCCTGATGGATCTCATCGCGCTTCCCTGCGGTGCATTCGTTGAAGAGATCAAGCATCTCACTGCGCATCCCGGGTGCAATTACTGAAATGGCCTTCATCCCCATCATCACGTCAATCGAATAACCAAAGAACCGGGCACAGGTATCGTTGACATAGACGAACCTGCCGTACTGAATGATGTAGGTGCCGAGGCTGGGGTTCTCTGCCACCTGCCGGAATTTTCTCTCACTCTCCTGCAGGGCATTCAGGGTCACAACACGCTCGGTGATATCGATGGTGGTGCCCAGGGATCGGAGATAGGTCCCATTGGGGTGGTAGTGATGAATTCCCCTGCAATAGAGATGTAAAATATCCCCGCTGTCTTCCAGCACAGCGCGAAACTCTTCTGAAAACTCACCGTTTTCTTCAACAGATGTGCGGAAACGTGTGGCCAGCCAGCCGATGTCGTCCGGATGTATCCGAAGGCCGGGGCGCTCAAGGAAGGTGAGCTGGTTAAAGGGTGCACCCATATCCGTCCGTGAGAGCTCCATGAACGAGCCATCGCACTCCCAGTATCGGATATGGGCAATACGCTGCGCCTCATCCACTTTCCACTCGCGCTCAATAAGTTCGTTCTCCACCTCCTTGATCTCGGTGACATCCTGAACAATACCCACACTCTTCTGCGGCGCACCCTGATTGTCAAAGATCGTCTGGCACCGACTGTGGAGGTAGCGGATGCTCTCATCAGGAAGCTGGACACGATAAACTATATCGAACGGCACATAATCCTCCAGATGGCGTAAATACGCCTCCCCAACTGCCACCCTGTCTTCCGGATATACAAATGTATGCAAAAATTCATCCAGCGTTGCCGGTGCGGGTGTCCCCCCGAACCCAATCTTCTGCATGGTACCAGGGGCAAAGATATACCGGTCTTCAGAAATCTCATAGGTCCACCCACCCACACGGGCAATGTCCTGTGTTTCACGCAGCTGTTCCTCCCGCTCCTCCAATGCCTCAATTGTCTCACGCTGTTCGGTGATATCCATAATGGTACCGATCATCTGGTGTCCACCCCCTGAAGCATCCGGTGATACAATGACTCCTCGACCCCTCACCCACCTCCAGGTAGTGTCCCTGTGGCGGATTCTGAATTCACAGAGGAAGGGGATTCCTTTTTTAGCAATATAATTCTCTAATATCTTCCGGAACACCGGGCGTTCGTGTGGATGGATGAGATCCATGAGATCACTGAACGTACCTGTCGCCATCTCCATTGGCATAGCCCCAAGGATCTCTGCAAACCGCGCATCAAAGACCACGTGATCCGATGTCATATCCCAGTCCCAGATACCCAGATCAGCCCCGGCAACCGCAAGAGAGAAGCG
Source organism: uncultured Methanoculleus sp. (assembly GCA_964523185.1). Classification (GTDB taxonomy): domain Archaea; phylum Halobacteriota; class Methanomicrobia; order Methanomicrobiales; family Methanomicrobiaceae; genus Methanogenium. Next base: position 6,216 of record CAZFXY010000063.1, on the reverse strand, counting down.
CTGTTCGCTTTCACGGAGGGCATGTTCTATGCTTCGGCGGTCGGTGATATTACGGGAATAGAGACAGCAAAATGCCTGGGGACCCAGCTGCCCATAGGTCTCTGCGACTTCAACAGGGAAGATAATACCATCACGGTTCCGATGGAGGGATTCACTGAGCCGGAATTTCTGCTTACGCATTGTTGCCCAATGATGCTTCCATTTGTCCGGAGAGTATGCCGGATCGATATCACCAATCGAAAAGCCCATCAGTGACCCGTTTTTTCCATAGGTATTCACTGCCTGCTGGTTACCATACAGGACTGTTCCGTCCGGGGCGATGTAGAGCACCTCATCACGGGATGTCTCTACCGCAATCTGCATCCGGAGAAGTTCCTCTTCGGTCTGACGTACATCGGTGATATCCTGCATCGCACCAAATACCGGCGAATAATACCCCTCTTTGCCAATACCCGGTTCAATCCATGCTTTTACCCACAGTTCAGGCCCCCCGCGTGCAATAATACGGAATATCTGGCTGTATGAACGATTTTCCCGGGAGGCGGCCCCCATTTCAGCCTGTACCTGTTCACGCTCATCCGGATGGATAAACCTACAGAATTCATGAAACGTAAAAACAGGCTCTTCGCCTGAAATATTGAGTATCTCATAGATACCCGCATCCGGAAGAATGAGATCATTTTCTACGTCGTATTCATAGTATCCAAGGCGGGCAATTTTCTGTGCATCGCGCAGGAGCTGATTTGTCCGCCGAAACGCTATTTCAGCACGTTTTCTGCGGGTGATATCAGAATGGGTCCCGATCAGCCGCCCGGCGCTGCCATCCGGTAGCCAGTTTATCACCCTTCCGTGACTCTTGATCCACCGCCAGGTTCCATCTGCTGCCCGCATCCGGTACTCACTGAAATACTCTTCACCGGAGTCCAGAGACGCATTCAGAATCCCCAGCACATTCTCTTTCTCATCGGGATGGAGGTGCCCCTCCCAGAAGGCGAAAGCGTCACCGGGGATATCGCTCTTATATCCCAGCATCGTATACCATTCGGGCGAAACAGTCATACTCATCCCAGGCAGGCAAATGTCAAACACCCCAAGGTTTAGTGCCTCAATTACCTGACGATATCTCCGTTCTGCTTCAAAAAGCGCTTTTTCTGTTTTTTTAAGGGCAGATACATCGGTAGAGTGGATACCAACAGCCCTGACATTGCCTCCGGAGTCCCGAACAGGGTACAGGATGGTGTCATAGAAGTGGGACTCCCTCCGGTCTTCAAACCGAACGGGCAGCATTTCATTCAGCACACGCGTAAACTTATCCCGGAGAAATATCTGGAATTCATCTGACCTGCCGATGGCTTCAAAGATGCTTGTTCCGGGAATAGTCTCTGGCTTCATTCCCAATGCAGATGCAAATGAACGATTTGCCATTACAATCGTCCCTTCAGGGGCGATTAAAGCCTGGTATGCATCAAATGAGTCCACAAGTGAACGGAGATCCTGCCGGCTTTGGCGCAGGGCATGAACCGCATTTAGTCGGTCAATGCCAGCACCCGCCTGAGCAACCAGTGCTTCAATAAAACGGCGTTCGGTATCTGAGAACCCGGATGTAGCATAGGACGAAAACAGGAACAAACCCAGTATCCCATTGCTGCCCAAAACCGGCAGAACAATGTTCATCTTCTGATGTTCTCCTGGTCCGCTCAATATCCCGGCGCGGACGAGATCATCTGCAGTGCCATATATGGGTCTCTCCCTGTGACTCTCAGCGAAACTACCTGGAGTTGAGCAAATTATTTTATTTATCCGTGTGAATCGTTCAGAGTAACCTGTGCTGTAGAATAGGGAAAATGAGGAACTGGCCTTTTCAACTGAGTAAAACGCTCCCGCATCAAGGCTACTGCCCTGAAGGGCAAACCTGATCACCAGACGAACCGCCTCCTCGCTGCTTCTGGCCTGATTCAGAGAGACCGCGACATCACGCTGGGTCGTAAGAATTCTGTCCCGATGATACCGTTCGGTCATATCAATTGCGGTTGCAAGAATTATCGGCACGTCCTCAATCTCAATGAGATGAACTCTGACTTCAACAGGAGTCTTTGTCCCATCCTTTGCATGATGAAATGACGCAAACTCAGCATAGGTATCCAGGTTCTTCCCTTTCCCCAAAGAGTCAAGCTCCTGTACGTACGCATCAGGCACGATGTCAGCAGGTTTCATTGAGAGTAATTCATCTCTTGCGTATCCAACCGCTGCACACATCATGTCGTTTACCTCCATAAATCGTCCGGGAGTGCCATCGGAATTTATTTTTATCGTGTACGCAGCACTGGAAAGGTTGTCAAAGAGGTTATGATAGATATTCTCACTCGTTCTCAGACGAAGGGAAAGGTGGGAGACAACAGCCCCGATAACAATGAATATCCCCACACGCCCAAACGCCTCGGTGAGACCCGAGATCTCGGGGTTAAGGATGATCACATAGGTAATGAGGTACAGGGCGGAGGCAACCGTTGCAAACAAGAGTCCGCGGCGGGGATGGCGGTAGGCATAAATGATAACAGGGATATCGATGAGATGAGGAAATATTGAATCATATCCATTGAAGAGTGCCACGGTGACGACAAGTCCAACTACCAGTGAACTGGTGACGACAAGTATGTCCCAGACAGGAGAGTCCTCCGGTAACTGTGCACGGGTAAACGGCATGAATTCCTCTGGCTGTCACGTACGATCGCTATATGCACACGGTGAGCCCCGAAGAAACGGGGTACAAGTGCACCAACAGCCGGTAAATGGTTGTTTCTTTTAGAGATATGTTATTCTTTTGGATTTATCAAATCCCATACAATTCGTGATTTTTTACGATCAAACACAAATTCTGCGATTATCTAACCAGAAAAGGTAATTTCGTCATCCATTCAGTGGGGATATTCAAATAAAGGATCTAAGGTATCCGAAGGAAGGGGAGAGCAGCGTGCATAAATATGCAGATTCCTGCCTTTCCCATCGTGCATGCCCCTGCCTTTTCCATGGTACATACCTCTGCTGCAAATCTGCATGATGATTCATGGGATGAGATCTTCTCTAGGGGAGAGGCGATGGACGAGAATGCCCGGAACGGTGTCAGGAATAGATCAAATCTATGAAGATCCGTATTTCTTTGGTCAAACCATAGGGCGTTGAGGGGGGTGCGGGCAAAAGACGAGGGGAGACACGTTCTGAAAGAAAAATAACAGGAGATGGTCAGGTGACCATCACGGATGATTCAGGGTCAAAAGGATTCGTGCGCAGGGCAAGGGAGAAGAGATACGGGTAATTTCTTTTCAGGTAATGCATGTATGCAATCCACTCATGAATCAGTAGTCCGTAGACGCGTTTAACATCACCGCCAAGATGGTTTATATCAGAGAGGGGGCACTCAGCAATGGCACCCCGGCGGCTCAGTTCATCGGTGAGATGGAAGGTGGCCCGCAGGAGTTCGGTGAACTCCTCATGTTCCAGCAACACGGGATTTTCCAGTAATCTCATAAGAAAATCTTCATGGGATAACAGGAATACACGGAGACGCTCAAGATCCAGGCTGCAGGCATCGATAGTGTATGGATAAGACTTCATCCGGGTTGCCAGATTACTGAAGTTTGCCTCACTCCACGCGTCGGTCACCAGCAGTTCAGAACGAATGGATTCGATATTTGGATCATGACCGGCAAAACAGGTGATCAGTGCCGTTCCCACCCGTGAAAAAAAAGTGCCGATAACCATATTCAGTTTCTCGAGTTTCTGCTTTTTTTCCCGTGCATCAAGCAGACGGTGGATCACAAGCGTAACAATCAGCACCTCTACCGGGAGAAAGGCCAGTTCGTGCAGGCCAAAAACCGCGATGTGATGCAGGTCGTGAAACACCAGATAATGAATGAAGTAGAGCAGTGCTGAGGCAGCGACGAGTGTGCCAACGAGAACAGTAATCCATTTTTTGTCATTCATGCCAATCAACCAACAAATACCGAAATCTTCCGGTATATTCAGTTCTGGCATAGATCAGCAATAAATGATTCCAGAGAGGTAGTGGCAGGCAACAGGATCGTAGATCACAGTTCTTCACTCATCTGCTGTTCACGCAAACCGGTATCCAGACTTCGGAATATGGAACCAAAACAGGGTGCCGGAGCCCACGTTACCATTTTCATAGCGATTTATTCCGGTCACCCAGGGAATCTCATGCGCAATGAACAACCTGCCACCCGCTTCTGGGAAAAACCCTCTCATCCAATGCCACAGAAAGCTAAAAAGGGCGGAGATGCTCAATACATTTTTACCTACTCATGACATAGTGTATATGCACAAATTGCCTGGGGCCTGTAGCTTAGTGGTGGAGCGTCCGGCTCATAACCGGACGGTCATGCGTTCGAATCGCATCAGGCCCATTCATTTTTTGGCGTTTATCTTTGAGTGAGATCGTTTCCTGGTAATGAGTTCCCTGTTCACCGAAACAATGTGATAAATTCCCGGAATGTTATCTGTCGTAAATCATGTCTTTCAGACAGATTATCCAGCCATATCACACCGAATATCGGGAATATACCCAAAAAAGGAGGGATATTATATAAAAGTGAGGTGAAGAGATTTATCCCGACAGGGATAACGTTCATTTCGTTTTGTTATCCGTGTTTATTGACCTGGCTGTCCCGTCTTTATGGTTCTTACGGAAGTAGAAGACACCCATAATGGCGACAATAACAGAACCCGCAAAAACAAACATCATATCAAACATGGTGTCATTCAGGCTGTTCTGCATCGGGCCGGCAAGAGACCCGCCAAGAAAGGTGTCCACCAGAAACTCATACATCTCCCAGAATGCACCAAGGGCCACTCCAAATATTATCGTAAACCCAACGATGAACGGAGTTGTGAGAGTCATTTTCCAATAGTGGTCAAGGAACAGGACACCGATAAAGCCAAGAAGTGCCACCGTGATGCCGGAGACCAGATGGGCGATTTTGTCATAATACGGGTAGTACAGCTCATAGTACCCCTGAATGTACCCTGCCGTGTGGAACCACAGGGCAAGGGCAATAAGGAAGTACACGAACCAGGGAAAGTTGACATTCATCCGATAGGCGACGAAGAAGGGAATTAGGGTTACGACAAACATGATGAGTGCAGAAAAAAAACCTGCGAGATTCCCGGTGATAAAAGCATACAGACAGTTCAGGCCGATAAAGGTCTGAAACAAGTATGCCAGGTACATACCGTACTTATTTTTCATGACGTTATATTGCTATCAATGGCTATTAATCCATCCTTTCAGATGGAATTGGTCTGTTTTTTTAGATGGAAATCAATTACATGCCGCTTTTTTAAAAGGCCGTAAACGGCAGAAATTATAGGGATAACGGACTATTTCTGTAGAGATGCTTCCAACCATAGGTCTCACCCTGCCCCTTGAACTCTCCATATATCTCTTTCTGGTAACAACGATGTTCTCGATGGGGCTTGGTCTGACGATGCATGAGGTTGCAGCACCTCTCCGGCATCGCCGTCTGATAGGGATTGCCCTTTTCATCAATCTCATCCTTATTCCTTTGGCAGGTGTCGCCGTAGTCAGGATTATTCCCATGGAAATCGGGGTCGCAGCAGGCCTGCTCATCATCGCCTGTGCCCCGGGTTCGACCATCGGCCCAAAACTCGCGGAATTTTCCAAGGGTAATGTCTCGCTTGCCATCAGCATCATGTTCTTTTTGAGTGTGCTTGCGATATTCACTACTCCTTTAACCCTCACTCTCATCCTCCCGGGGGCCGTCACGGAGCAGATTGACTTTATCTCGGTGATGACCACCCTTGTGATACTCATTTTTCTGCCCATGGCCGCAGGAATGACCATCACCTCCCGTTGCCGGGCCTGTGCAAACAAAATACAAAGGCCGGTGTTTATCCTCTCCAATCTCACAATTGTCATCTTTGGCATCATCTTCATCTGGGTGCAGGTGACAGGCGAGGTCAGATTCATCGATTCGTTCTCCAGTGTGGGCATCGCTGCAACGGTGGCCGTCTTTATTCTGGTGGTATTCTCAATGGTCATCGGTTATCTTCTGGGCGGCCCGGAGAAACATCACCGGCAGGTGATTGCCACCAGCTCTGCCAACAGAAACCTCGGTGTCTCCCTTCTCGTGGGGGCAAGTGCCCTCGCAGGCTATGGAGAGGCATTCCTGATCATCATTG
>CAZFXY010000062.1:0-9862 GCA_964523185.1 uncultured Methanoculleus sp. | reverse complement strand
TCATGTACCCTTGTACTGAGTTTTTATAACCGTTTTTACGTGCGGCCTGCTGGATAACCTTCCAGATACCGCTTCCATACTGCATTGCCTTCTTCTCATACCATGCGATTTCCTGCGGCATATAACCACACGCGACCTCTCTGAGGGGGCGTTTCCGAATGCCCCCGGACACTTTGGCATGGGCAGGGATTCCCTCAGCAGCGCGCATAACCCGTACGTCAAGAAACGGATAGGAGATCAGGCAATGAAAAAGACCCGCCACCGCCTGGTCGCGTGCACTCTGGAGTGCAAGGCCGGCAATGTCTTCCCGAAAGAGACGTTCAGGGTCATCTGTATTAAGATACCTGGCATACCCTCCAAAGAGTTCATCTGCCCCCTGCCCCGTCAGAATGCGGGCATATCCATTCTCCCCTGCCCATTGTGCAATGAAATACGCCGTTGCTGCAATTGATGCATCGACCGGGGTGACCCGGGGGATGACCTTCATCACCGCCCTCAGAGCGGTTTCGACCTCATCCGGGGCAACCGTAACGCAGGTGTGATCAAGGCCTATTTCCCGTGCCACCCGGGTTGCGTGGGAGATATCATGTGAACCAGCAATCCCTACGGTCACGCAGGGGAGTTCTGCAATGGCGGCAATAAGAGCGGAGTCGACACCGCCGGAATATGCAACAACCCCTTCAGAATTTCTGAGCAAAACGGCGGCCTTAATGGCATCTGCAAGGGGGACGATGGGAGGTTTTGGCCTCACATGCCCGGTCACCACTCCCCCTTCCATCACAACGCCTGCATCGCATCCACCGGGAACAATTCCCATCTGATCACGTGCACAGCCATCTTTCCACGTGAGATAAAACTCTCCTCCGCATGAGCGAAGCCATTCTGTTCCTTCAGAGAGGCGGGAGGTAATATCTCCCGTGGTGCATGCCGCACCGTCTGTTTCTATCCAGCCTCTCAGGTTAATCTCTGCTGCCATTTTTGTTTTGTTCCCGATATGTCCGGCTCTTCTGGTACAATATCTTCACTGAGTAGAAAAAGGATGTGAATTTGGCCAGGAGAGAGATCTGATGCAGGGCGTGCCGGCCAACCCCCCCGGGTGAGGTGTGTACCTGTTCAACGAAGGTGTACGGAAAAAAGGGTTTTTTTCATAAAAATTACTTTTTGTATGTGGCAAGCGGGCCCAGTTTTTTGGCAAGAGCTTCAACCTGGGCGACCGCGGTTCCGATGTAGTTGTCCGGATTCAGGAGCGCTACAATTTCTTCATAGGTGATATGGGCGGCCACTGCCTCATCCTCTGAAAACACCTCTGCAACCGAGCGTTTCTCTTCCAGCGCCACCATGCATGCAACCCGCACCCGCTCATGGGCGTCCTGGCGATCCATTCCACGCCTGGTCAGTTCGATCATCACGGATTCGGCCATATTCACACCATGAAGGAGGTTAAGATTCTTTCGGATATTGTCTTCGCGGATGCGCAGACCGGTGAGCACCGTTGTCATGACCGTCAGGATGTGATCACAGAGGATGCTTGTCTCAGGAAAGGTAATTCGTTCACACGAGGAGTTGGTGAGGTCCCGTTCATCCCAGAGAACATTATTTGCGAGTGCCGGCTCAACCATGGCCCGAACGATACGGGCAAGGCCTGATACCTGTTCTGATTTAATCGGGTTGCGTTTGTGCGGCATGGTGGAAGACCCGACCTGATTTTTCCCAAAGGACTCTTCCAGTTCACCGATCTCAGAGCGCTGCATCATGCGCACTTCAAGAGCTATTTTGTCAAGCGTGGTGGCCACATTGGCAAGGAACATGATATACTCTGCAAACCGGTCGCGCTGGATGACCTGGTTGGAGACATCCACCGGGGTGAGCCCGAGATATTCCATCATATAGGTCATGACTGCAGTGCCGTCCTTTCCAAGTGATGCCTGTGTCCCCACTGCACCAGTCATCTGGCCGACCGCTGCCCGTGGACGGAGCTGTTCCAGCCGCTCAATATGGCGGGATATCTCTGACGCCCAGATGGCAAACCGCAGACCATAGGTGGTGGGTACGCCAATCTGGCCGTGGGTACGCCCGGCACAGACCAGATTTTTTGTCTCTGTGCTGCGCTGCAGGAGCACGCCAAGCAGGGTTCTGAGCTTCTGCTCGATGATGGCAAGGCTTTCTTTTACCTGCAGACCGGTTGCGGTATCGAGCATATCGTTTGATGTAGCTCCGTAGTGCACCCATCGTGCGGATTCACCGGAGACTTCAGAGAGGGCCTTTACGATGGCCATCATGTCGTGGTTGATCTCTTCTTCAATCTCCTTTGCGCGTGCAAGGGAAGCGTCTGGTGCATGTGCCTCAATTTCATCAGCAGCGGCCTGTGGAATAACTCCTGCCTTTGCCTCTGCGACGGCGAGACCGACTTCAGCTGCGATAACGCAGCGAAACCGGTTTTCCTCATCCCAGACAGCTCGCATCTCCGGGGTGCCATACCGGAAGTCGATGGGGTGGATTGCCATAGTAGTCTATACATGCGGCCGGATGCGCAAAAATGGTTTGTAAAAGAACGGGGGTGATCGATACCATTCAGGCGTGCAGACCAGGTGAGTAATCATACCGGTATTCCATACCTGCAATCCCGTTTATTGAAAGGAATACTCCGTTCATTGGAGGGAACGTCCGGTTCATTGAAAGGAATACTCCGTTCATTGGAGGGAACCGGTCTGATATTATTCTCTGATCCGGTAGTCTGCATCAATGGTCATCGGGTCGCTTTCTTTCGGCATCAGGGCCCAGAGGACAATGTAAAGGAGTATCATGAGCCAAAAACGCGTGAATATCGTGAGCACCACCCAGAGGATCCTGATCAGCGTAGGACTGATGCGCAGATAGTTGCCGATGCCGGCACACACGCCTCCCAGTATCCGGTTGTCAGGAGACCGAACGAAACGGCGAGATGATTCCATACTCACTCTTTCACCTGCCTCCCGGATAATAATTCTTTCTGTGACATCCTTTTGATCGGCGCATACCCAAGAGTAGATGATACTCCACAGACAAATATGGGGTTAATGGGCGTCAGAGGTGACTATTTTCCGTATGGTTCATACCGTCCTTACCAGAAAGATATGCTGGATATGGCGGCTGCGTGTGCACGGGAAGGCGGCATCGGGATGATTGATGCGCCGACAGGCTGCGGTAAATCTAGCGTTGTCTCAGCTCTGCTTGAAGAAGCGAACGGGAGAAAAGTCATTGTCGCAGTACGAACGGTCAGCCAGCTCAATACATTTGTGCGTGAACTGGAGCTCATACGCAAGAAACATCCGCGTCTGCGGTACTCCTATCTTGTTGGCAAGCGCCAGATGTGCCCGATGGGCGGGGTGGGGGATACCTATCGTGTTTGTGAGGGCCTGAAGGCATTCTCCACATCCCTGATGCGCGAACGTGCGCGGAAAGGTGCGCTTGTACCAGCCAATGACAAATTCATAACCGATCAGATCAGGAAACAGGATGCGGAACACCCCCTGCTGTGTCCTTATTTCATCCGGAGCCGGGTCTTTATTGAGGGGGCAGATGGTCTGCGGATGGTGCCCTCAAACACCCTGAGAACCCGCGCTGATCAGGTGGCCCGGACACAGGTTTCACCGGATCAGCTTCATGAGTTTTCCAAAGGCCTCTGTCCGTATGAGGTGATGATGCAGGCTGCACGGGATGCAGATGTGATAATTCTCAATTTCCACCACCTCTTTAACACAGAGATCCGTGACCAGATCTATCAGTCGCTGGGTATCGAAGCAGAAAATGCCCTGCTTCTGGTTGATGAGGCGCATAATTGTGGAGATACTGTGGAGAGCATCCAGTCTGTCACGCTCTTTCGGGCTTCGCTTGATCAGGGAATGGTTGAACTGGGAAGAATGCGGGATCGTGTCTCAGGAGCCGATGCCCTTCTGAATATGCTCCCCCGTGTCGGACAGTTTATGGACTCCCTGCAGCGGTCATTCAAGGAAGAAGACTGGTTTGATCCCGCAACCTTTGTCCGCTTTGTGCTGACCGGCAGTCTTTATCAGCGCATCGATGAGATCGTTGACGATCTGCTCAAGGCGGAAGAGACCTATCACGAGGCGCAGATTCAGGCAAATGACTACAAAGAGAGTGCGGTGGAGCGTCTGATGGCATTTTTTTACCGGATTATGCGGGCCCTTGACGATCCTGCCTTTCTCACCCTGTACCGGAAGAAGGGGGGGGAGGTCTCTCTTCAGGTGCGCAATATCGACCCGTCAGCAACGATGAAGGACATCGCGTCCTATCATGCCTGCGCCATCTTTATCAGTGGCACGCTCTCCCCGGTGGACAGGTACCGGCGTCTCTACTTTGAAGACCTCCCGGTTAAGATGCTTAGCCTTCCGAATGCGTTTCCAAGCGAAAATCGTGCAGTTTTTTGTGCACAGGACGTCACTTCCATCTACCGGATGCGAAAGGACGCCGGAAACACGGAGCGTATTGAAGGGTATATCCGCAGTTTTGCGGCTCTCCCCGGAAGCCTGGCGGTGTATTTCCCGTCATATGAATTATTAGACAGATTCACGGCCGGGCTCCCGTCACGGCTGAACCGAAAAAAGGTCTTTATTGAATCATCGTCACCATCGGATGCGGCAAGTGACCTCCGGGAGTTTATGTCTCTCCCGTCCCGTGGGGAATATGGCATGCTCTTTGGTGTCTGCGGCGGGAAATGGAGTGAAGGGTTGGATTACCGGGGGGAAATGCTCTCCGGTGCGTTGGTATTTGGTTTACCGCTTGCGCCGTTCACCGAAGTGCGTCGGATGACAAATCAGTACTTTAAAAATAAATTTGGACGGGAGGGGGAGTTCATATCATACACTATGCCCGCCATAAACCGTGTCCTGCAGGCGCTTGGCCGCGTGCTGCGCACCCCGGAAGATCATGGTGTTCTTGTTATCGGAGAAAGTCGCTTTCTTGAGGGTGAAGTCAATAGTGGTCTTCCTCCCTGGATCCAGGAAGAGATGGTGCCATGCACGCTCTCCTCGTTTATTGAGGAGGCCAAATCATGGCGCTGATCTCTGGTGCCTGCCGGTTTGATCTCTGGTGGGTGCATGTGGACTGGTTAGATGACTGCGTTTATCGGGTGTCATTTTCAAAGAGCGGTGAGGAGGGGCCGGTGCCCCCTGCCCTCCGGGCATACTGTGCGGGGACGCTGGGCGCGTCGCTTTCCCTCAAATCTGTTGCAACTGAGGATAATGCCCCTTTTGCTGTGGTGTATCGTGCGGTTTGCCGGATTCCGTATGGAGAGACGGCGACATACGGAGAGATTGCTGTGGAGTGCGATACCTCCCCCCGGGCGGTTGGCATGGCAATGCGACGAAATCCTACTCCTCTGGTCGTTCCCTGTCACCGGGTTGTGGCAAAGAACGGACCCGGCGGATATACACCGGATGTTTCAATCAAATACGCCCTGCTTGAGATGGAACAGAAAAAAGTGAACGTCGATTGAATGGAATGCGAATCCTTTACCCGGATATGGGTATCCATCCCGGAAATTGCACCCCGGAAATTGAGTATTATTTTATGTTAAAGGCGGGTAATGCAACCGTTGCGCGGTTCCCCAGAAGATGTGTTTTGAACGATCTGCTGTTTGCCTTTGGAATGGGTTCAGAAGAATTCTACCATTTTCGTTTGTAAATGGGGATGTGCCTGCAGGCATGATGGTGTGCCCTGATCTCTTTGGGATTGAAATAATGTCTATTTAAATCTACTGAGGGCGTACCTGTTATGTATCGAAATATCATGAAGATAGCACTACTTGGGGCAGGTGCGGTTGGGCTTTCCATTGCTGCCCGCCTTTCATCACTGGCAGACGTTCACGCGGTTTCACGACCCCGGCATGCTGATGCCGTCACACGCCTCGGGCTGCGCCTTACCGGCCTCTGGGGCGACGCAACCTATTTCTTTCCCTGCACCACCGACCTTCCTGATGAAGACTTTGATTATATTCTTATTACGTCCAAGGCGACGCAGACACGGGAGATCTGTGAGCAGTTTAAGGACAGATTCAGGAATGCGGCGGTGGTATCCATTCAGAATGGGATTGGTAATGAGGAAATAATCCGTGAATATACGAGTAATGTAATTGGTGGCATGATCATCACCGGATTTGAATGGCGGGGTGATGCGGATATTCATGTCTCGGTTATTGGAGGGGATGCGCAGTTTGGCCTCTTCCCGGAAGGATGCGATAACCGTGTTACCGCCCTTGCCGGACTCTTTGAACAGGCAGGAATTACCGCGATGGCGACCCGTTCGATACGATCTGCCATCTGGGGAAAGACCATCTACAATGCTGCATTAAATCCGCTTGGTGCCGTGATGGGGGTGCCCTACGGCGCTCTCCTGAATCCCTATGCCTGGGAGATGATAACAGACATTGTGCATGAGGCCTATGCGGTCGCAGGTGCCCAGGGTGTCACACTGGAGCATCCTGCGGCGGGTGGGTATCTGGATTACCTGCACGACGTACAGATTCCTGCAACCGCCAGTCATCGTTCGTCTATGCATCAGGCACTGTTAGCTGGAAAACGCACTGAAATTGCTTTTATCAACGGGGCCCTGGTTGCAAAGGGAAGATCACACGGCATTTCCACCCCCGCGAACGAGTGTATCACCCGGCTCATCCGGTTCCGGGAAACAATAGGAGATTCGTGAGTATTTCATGCGTTCAGGTATCATTCTCGCCGGGGGTAAAGGCCGCCGGGCCGGAGGGCAGGAAAAATATTTCTTTCATCATTGTGGTGAGACCTTTATTTCCCGTCTGGTGCTCACACTGAGCGAAATCGTTGATGAAGTCATCATTGTGGGCCGTGATGACACCCAGTGTCAGCGCTTCTCCGGGATTACCGATGTCAGGGTTGTAGCGGATCGGTATCAGGGCCTCGGTCCTGTCGGCGGTATCCATGCGGGTGTCACTGAAGCACAGGGAGATTTCATCTTTGCTGTGGCCTGTGATATGCCGTGTGTCAGCGGATCAGTGATTGAATATCTCTTTGATGCCATAGGAGGGTATGACGCTGTTATTCCGCGATGGGAGAACGGGATGACAGAACCCCTTCATGCGGTATACCGGCGGCAGGCATTGGTCGAGCGGTTTGCAGGCAACGAGGCACGCTCGATGCGTGATCTTGTGGCTGGTCTTACGGCTCATTATGTGGACTGCCGTCTTCTCCGCCCGTTAGATCCGGATCTCCTGACGTTCACCAATATCAACAATGCTGATGATCTCGCCCGCTTGCGCATGGTTTTTCCTGAGGGCTGAAAAACGATGGCTCGGATACAGATTATTGCCGTAGGAAAAGCAAAAGAACCGTTTTACCGAAATGGCGTTGCAGAGTATGCCCGGAGGCTGACGGGGATGGCAGAATTTCGGGTAATTGAGGTGGCTGATGAGCGTCTCCCGGACAATGCGGGTTCTGCTGAACAGGCACAGATTCTTGCCAAAGAAGGGGCCCGCATTCTCTCTCATATCCGTTTGCAGGATCGCTGCATTGTGCTGGATGTCGGGGGGAAGCAGATGACGTCAGAGGCATTTGCCCGGTATCTGAATGATGCCATGCTGGAAGGGAACAGCAGCATCGCCTGTGTTATTGGCGGCAGTCTTGGCATTGCACCAGAGGTGCGGTCGCGGGCTGATCTGCTGCTTTCTTTTGGACCCATGACCTTCCCACACCAGATGGCGCGGTTGATTCTTGCGGAGCAACTGTATCGTGCCGCCATGATTAATGCCGGCAGGCAGTATCACCGGTAAAAAAAGAAAATGGGTTATTTATTCTCTTTTTCAAGTATTGCCTGTATCTTTTTCTCTTCCCATTCTTTCCCGAGGAATTTTTTGCCGCCCCAGACCGATGCTGCATGCATCACAACACCAATTCCCCAGAAAAAAGTCACCCAGTAAAACCACCAGATTCCCCAGGAGGTGACTGCATTGACCGTGAAGAGAAGAAGATTAATGAATATATACATTGCAAAATGGGTGTAGAATTCTCTGATTTCCTGCACATGAGCCCGTGCCATGCGGTAGGCCTCATCTTCCATTACCATCTGAAAGGCATTGGGAGAATAAAAAGATTATGGGGCCTGTTTCACTGAGACTCAAAGAAGAATTAAATGGATTTTCTGCGCCCCGCTGCATCCCGTGCATAGGATCCAAATTCACTGTTTATCAGCATATCTCCGGTAAACACCGGGCCGTCACGGCAGACACGCAGACCTGAGGGATCGATGCAGCATGATCCACAGATGCCAACACCACATTTCATGTAACGGTGAAGACTGAACTGTCCTTTCTCCGGACATCCTGCCTCAACGAGGATAGCGAGGACTGCCTTCATCATCACCTCAGGGCCGCATACACAGATGGTGTCATAGGATGCGGGGTCTGCTGCACGCAGCAGGTCTGTTACAAACCCGTGGTGTCCGTATGTGCCATCATCAGTGGCACACCGGAGATTGGTGCAGTCTGCAAGCTCTTTTTGGAAGAGCAGTTCATCTGCAGTGCGTGCACCGAGGATAACATCATCTGCCATGCCGGATGTGGCAAGAAGGCGCAGGGGTGCTGCCCCCACACCGCCTGCAACGGCAAGCGTTTTCCCGGTGGGGGAAAACCCATTCCCAAGCGGCCCTTTGATGCCAATCCTGTCTCCGCGGCTGAGGGCAAAGAGTGCCTCGGTGGCTTCCCCGACCTTCTGCACCGTGATGGCATTCTGAGCGGAGAATGCCATGGGTATCTCATCTGTACCGGGTACCCAGACCATACAGAAATGGCCTGGTTCTGCCGGAAACCGTCGGGAAAAAGCAAACGTTTGGATGGAAGGGGACTCTTCAATGATGTCGGTGATCACCACAGGCACAGAGGGAATTTCATGCATGGGCGCACCCCACAATATCCTCCGGGCATTCGCCACCGTCCCGCCGGTAGAGATTCTCAGCAATACGCCGGAAGATCTGTATGTCATCCAGCACTGCGCTGCCAATTTCAACCGCTGATGCACCGGCCATCATCATCTCCACCACATTGTCTGCACTTGATACACCCCCGCATCCGATGATGGGTATCTCACATGTTTCATAGAGTTCCCATACACATCGCACGGCCACCGGAAAGATGGCAGGACCGGAGAGTCCGCCCACGCCATGACCCAGCACCGGACGCCTGAAGCCTGTTGATATCCGCATCGCCTTTATTGTGTTCACCGCCACAATGGCATCTGCTCCGCCGCGTTCTGCCGCAAGGCCAATCTCTGTGATGTCAGTCACATTCGGGGTGAGTTTCACCCATACCGGGAGTCCGGCACGTTTGGCCATGCGTGTACATTGTTCAACCATATCGGGGTCTGTCCCCACTGCCGCGCCATACCCTTCGGCGTGCGGACAGGAAAGGTTGAGTTCGAGTGCCTGCACGCTGCCCCCAAACCACTCGGCCACCTCCTCAAACTCCTCCGGGGTCCCGCCGAAGATGGACGCAATGACCGGGGCTCCTGCGAGTCCGTTGAGTTCTTTGATAAAATCATGGGATGGGTTAGGAAGACCCATCGCGTTCATCACGGCGCCGTCATACACAGCAACACAGGGACCTGCATGTCCTTCTTTTGGTTCAGGCCCGATTGACTTCGTAACCACGCCCCCGGCACCTGCATTGAGCATCCGTACGAGGGATGCACCGGTTGTTCCCAACACCCCTGCGGCAAGAATGCAGTGGTTCTGCAGACTGACGCCGCCGACTGTTATCTCTCCTGGAATTAACGTGACCATCTGGTTAGAGATTGTAGTTATTTATTATTAGCATACCCATACCTGATCCATGACCAGCCTC
>CAZFXY010000061.1:0-10124 GCA_964523185.1 uncultured Methanoculleus sp. | reverse complement strand
AGGAACTGGCGATTAGCCCCCAGACTGCCTCCCGGAGATTGATCTCCCTTGAAAACTCCCACATGATCTCACGGGTGATGCGGGGGGACGGGCAGTATGTGACGGTCACCCAGGCAGGGGAAGAGACCCTGAGGGCTGAATATGCTGCATATCGCCGTATATTTGAGATACACGACGGGCATTACGAACTGGAAGGGGAATTGATCAGCGGTCTCGGAGAAGGACGGTATTACGTCAGTGTGGAGGGGTATGTCCGCCAGTTTTCAGAGAAACTGGGCATCATTCCGTATCCCGGGACATTCAATGTAAAACTCAGTCCGACAAGCATCGAGACACGCCGTAAGCTTGACGCAATGGAGTGGACGGATATCGAGGGATTTACGGATCATGACCGTACATTTGGCTCGGCCCGGGCCCTGAAATGCTCTATTAATGGACATTCGTGTGCAATTATCAGCCCCGGGAGGAGTCATTACCCCGAGGAAATTATTGAACTGATATCGGCAGAACGGCTGCGCGATGTGCTGGGGGTAGAGGACGGGGCACAGGTAACAATTGAGGTGAGACGAAAATGATAGAAAAGGGACTGGAAGCATTCAGGAGAGGGGAATTTGTTCTCCTCTACGACTTTGATGATCGGGAAGGAGAAACAGACTTTGCAATCAGGTCGGATGCGGTTACCCCGGCACATATTGTTCAGATGAGAAAAGACGGGGGCGGTCTTATATGCACTGCACTGCATCCCCAGGCGGCAAAGAACTTTGGTCTGCCGTTTGCGAGCGAGATCCTTCAGCCGACGCATCTGGCGGAACAGGCAGGAGACATTCCCTATGACCGCAGAAACCATTCGTCTTTTTCTCTCTGGGTCAACCACCGCGACACCTTTACCGGCATCACGGATAATGACCGTGCACTCACGGTGACTCGCCTTGCAGATCAGGTCAAAAAGACGCTGAACGGCGGCGGGGACACCTTTGCAGCAGAGTTCCGGACACCCGGCCACATGGCGCTTTTGCGGGCAGCAGACACCCTTTTGGATCAGCGGGAAGGGCAGACAGAGCTCTCAATAGCCCTTGCCGAGATGGCAGGCGTCACACCGGCTGTCACTATCTGTGAGATGCTTGATGAAACGACAGGTCGGGCCCTCACCAAAGAGAATGCACGAAAATACGCTGAAAAGCACGGCCTTGTCTTCCTTGAAGGCCGTGAGGTCAAAGAAGCCTGGAAATCCAGAAAATCCTGCTGAATGGTAGAATGCCGGTTCTTTTAGAGATTTTTCCTTTTTTTTCTGTTCACAGCTGACTGTCAACCTCCCGTCCTGCTCGCCGGCGGGTGGCATACAGACGGAAATGCAGACATCCCAAACACCCTCTTCGCAAGTTAGACAGACTCGAATGAGTACTCAATAACCATAAGGACAAGATCGGCCCCGGCATCAATCCCCGGCCGAAATGCTCAATACTGGCTTCGGTATCAACAATAATGGCATTATAACAGACGCCCGGATTCCGGCAAGGAACTCCCTTGCCAAGCATCCCCATTGACAGGCACCGGCTCTCCCCCGCTTCATGAACCTTCCCGATTGATACCAGCCGGACGCCATTCTTTTCAGAATAATATCTTTCAGGGTTCATACGTTACGTTGTATTTATTTTTCCACCGCCTTTCCCGATCCAGGGTCAGTTTTCGCATGTCGGACATTCCTCAACGCACCAGTCCATCCATTGGGTGCTTCGGAGCTCCTTTGCAGTTGCCTCATCAACCCCGTAAACATGTTCATAAAAGTCTAAAAGCCAGTCATCAAGTTCAATATCTTCAAACAACTTTGGATACGATGCTTTTGCGATCACCATGACATCAATCGGATACTCAAGCCTTTTTGCACAGTTGCAGGGCGTCCAGGGAAGTGCAGATACCCGCCGGTTTTTCACTGCCGATAATTCCTGCAGATTCTGGTAATACGGAGCAGAATACAGTTCTTCAGGCGGATGGTATCCCGAGGCGGTGCACAGGACGATGACATCAGGATCACGGCTTAAAATCTGTTCTTCCGAGGCGGTTTTGAAGTATCCGGGCTCATCGAATGCATTTTTGGCATGACAGATATCGGTGATGAAATAGGACTCAATAGTATCAAGACCGAACACTTGTCCGCACCCCCCGGCATTTCTCGCACTTGGGGACAGACCAAATACCAGCACTTCCGGTTTATCTGCATCTGCGATATTCTGTGTTCTCTCAGATATGAGATTCACCTGTTCCTCAAGATAGTCAGCGAGTCTTTCCGCCTTTGCCGGACCATTAAAAACATCCCCGATAATCTTTATTTCATCGGACATTGTGGATAGGTCGGGCTCTTTGTAGCAATTTGGTCCATACAGAACCACAAGTGGAATTCCCAGGGATTCGATTGTGTCGATGGATTTCTGAACAGACTCATCATTGATATTACGCACCGAACATGAACCGACTCTCATGACCACAACATCAGGGTTGAGTGACGAAAGCGCCTCAAAGTTTATGGCCGAATTTGACTCGCATATCCGGGGAAGGTCCATAATCCAGCGGTTTAAGTAGGTAACCGTATTCATTCCGTCCGTATATTCATAAGACTCTCCACTGATTGTGGGATAGGTGTAGTTGAAATTTCTCTGAATACAGGAAGAACCGACCCCGATAATGGTATCTTCAACACCCAGCACGGTCATCACCCCCTCAACCATCCCGTCTGATACCGTAACAACCCTCTGGATATCCGCCGGGATTTGAACGTCAACACCCCTTGAATCGATAACGGTCCGGTAATTACCCTGTGGGGCATCCTCAGAAACACCTGCGGAGTGGTCCGTGCAGCCGCAGAAGAGGACAAGGGCAACACAACAAACAACCAAAAGGGAAATAATCGCGTTATTATGCATTTTAAACCATCCGTATTATCATCAGACCTTCCAGCTAACGTGGACATGATTGGTGATGCCGCCAATTTCCACTTCACCACGCTTATTGGTTTTATTCTCCAACAGATAATCCGCTAATAAATCCTCTTTCTCTTGGGAATCTGCACCATAACGCTCTTTCAGTTCGCGCACCGCCGAATCAATGGTATCAAATTTCCTGGCTGAATGAATTTCGTATGATCTCATATCAGGATAAATGCCCATCGAATAGAGGGCATTGTAGAGAATGTCGGCCTTTGGTCCGGGTTTATAGGTATTCTGATGAAGAATTGGCCAGAGGTCGCTCTGGATTCTCTCCCAGTCAGTAGCACCCGCAAACCAGAAAATATGACATGAGCCCGATGATGCCCTGCACATAGACATTATCGCAGCAGTGATGTCCGGCACACCGAGGGAGTAACAGGCAGTCACAATATCATACTTTCTGCCAAGATCCACCTCAACATCAACATCCTCCCATCTTTTTTTCAGGATGTCGATATTAGATACACATTTTCTCCGGGCATATTCCTCCATTACTTCAACCATCCCTTCTGATGGCTCAATGGCGGTTACATGATCCACACGACCGGCGAGAGGGACTGCAAGAGTGCCCGGCCCTGAACCTATGTCCAGAACCGATGATCCGGGAGTGAAAGGAAGACTTTCAATGATCCGTTGTATCCGCTCCGGGTTTTTTTCGGACTGCTCCAAAAATGATTCTGCATGTCTCCGGTCTTTCCACATCGATGCGCAATCACCGTTTGTTCTGTTCTCATTATTCTTTAGATATGTTTCATTCCATACCTGATTCCAGTCAATACTTCTGTTCATTCAATCAAGCTCCATTAATCCAGCATTCTGTATCCACGTCGTTTCTATAGATCTGATATAGTCCTGAGTGCTTTCCGTGACAGATTTCGAGTCGCAACCAAGTGAGGAAAGGGTATTTTCTATGATACAACTCGGCATAACCATTTGAACGCCACACATTGAGCGAACGCAACATGAATCGCTGTATATCTCTGAGAGAATTGTTTCAGAAATTACCTTTTTTGGCGGACCGTTGGCAACAATACCCGCATCCCCTACAACAACCACCCGGTCACAAAACCAGGCGACATGGTTTGGATCATGACTGCATGCAATTATTGTCTTCCCGTCTTTTGAGATGTCACGCATAATTTTCCAAATTTTTATCTGGTTCTGAAAATCAAGAGCACTTGTCGGTTCGTCAAGGAAAAGAACAGGAGTATCCTGAGCAAGTGCACGTGCCATCAGCACCATCTGCCGCTGACCACCCGACAACTGGTTGTATGGTCGATCAGAGAGATCAGATATTCCGAGAGTTTCAATGGCATCCATTGCGATCTCCTTGTCACGCTTTTTGATACCAAAAAATCCCCCCAGATGGGGAGTTCTTCCCATGAGCACTACTTCCCGCACAAGATAGGGAAACGGCGGTTTGTGATCCTGAGGGACATAGGAAACAATCTTTGCCAACTCTTCGGTCTTTTTGCCGGACATACATTCGCCAGCCATCGATATTGTTCCCCCTTTTGTTTTGAGAAATCCCAGACAACACTTAAAAAGTGTGGTTTTTCCGCATCCGTTCGGCCCGAAAAGGCCGCACAATTCACCTTTATTTACATTAAACGTTATTCCGGAAAGAACCGGAACATCGCCATATGAAAACTGAAGATTATGTACTTTAATCATACAATTCACCCAAAAATTACCCCGCCTTTGTTTCTTATCAAATAGCAAAGGTATGGGGCACCGATAATGGAAGCCAGAATCCCTACCGGTATTTCAGCACTGGTAAGAGTCCTTGCAAGGGTATCGCAGACAATGAGGTAAAAACCGCCCATCATGAGAGACGCGGGAATTACAAACCGATTGTCCGGACCAAATATCATTCTTGAAGCATGAGGCATCATGAGGCCCACCCATGCAATTATGCCCACAAGCGAGACTGCAATTGCTGTTACACCGGTAGCAAGAGCAACAACAATGAGCTTATACTTTTCCGGATTTACCCCCAGAGTTCTTGCTTCTTCATCACCCATTGAAAGAATGTTGAGTTTCCAGCCGAGAGCCCACAGGATAAAGAAGCAGATGATCACAATAGGACCCAGAAGAATTACATCATTCCAGGTAGCGTAATAAAATCCTCCCATCAACCAGAAGACGATTTCCCGTAATGCTGAATCGTCTGCCATGTATTTCAGCAAAGATACCATTGCAGAAAATATGGATCCGATAATAACTCCTGCAAGGATGAGCGTTACAATAGGAGTTTCGCCTCTGACACGGGCGAGAAAATATGCCATTGCAACAGCGATTGAGCCAAATGCAAATGCAGATAACTGAATGGAAAAAAAGATGGCGGGAAATACGATTCCGAGAGCTGCACCAAAGGCGGCTCCGGATGAAACGCCAAGAATATACGGTTCTACCAGAGGATTTCTGAACACTCCCTGAAATACTGCACCGGCTATTGCAAGGGCACCACCCACGCATACCGCCAAAAGTATTCTCGGCACCCGTATGTTCCAGACAATCGTGTTGTGAAGTTTTGGTATTTCTGCGGTGTTGCCAAACGTAAGATGAGTGATTATGGTGTGATAGACATCAAATACGGTAATGTCGTAGGCACCCAGCACCACGGCAACCGCGGCCGTAGCAATGAGGATGATGAAAAGAACAACGAGAATAGCTACTTTCCTTTTTTCATTAAAACCATCTTCACTGGCATGGTTGATGCTTGGAATCATTTTTTTAACATCAATGATTTCTGCCACCTCAGATTTTTCCCCTGTATTCGGGCATAATCTAACTATTGAGTAGCACAAAATATATAATCTGTATGATTTGTTAGTGACAATACTCCTGGCAATATTCATTAATGCTACCATTATCTTAATTATGGTTAAGAATAATAATTCATTGATGGCCGACATTACGTGGTGTAAAAAACAGGTGCTGATTGCGCTGATCATTGCTTTTGCTGTAACGATATGCGGGTGCACGGGAACAGCAACAGATTCACCCCAGGGTGATCAGGGGGCGCTAAGGACAGTTACTGATATGGAAGGGAGAACGGTTAGTATTCCGGTTGAGATTGAAAGAGTGGTAATTATTGATGACGGATTTGTCGAAGGAATCCTTTACCGGTTCGGGATGGAGGATAAAATCGCAGGGGTAGGCGGCCCATGCTGTCAGGATACCTGGGACTACAGCTTTGAGACCGCAGACGGTGAAATCTATGAATTCAAAAACGGGATGAACCCTGTCAGATACCTGATGCCGTGGCTTGAGGATCTGACTCTGGTATCAGACGGGAATACCGGCATGAATTATGAGACCCTTGCCTCACTTGATCCCGACCTCGTGATACTCCGGGAAGGTGCATATGCTTTCATGGCAGGGAGTGACGAAAAACTTCAAAAAACGATATCCACGATAGAATCACTGGATATTCCCCTGGTTATCCTTGTCGGCCCTCCATTTCAGGCACGTCCAACGGTGGATGAGATTGGAAGGGAGATACACCTGATCGGTGAAGTCTTTTCAAAAGAGCAGGAGGCTGACGAACTTGCATTATATCTTGAAACTAAGGTCTCTGAGATAAGGAGGAGGGTGCAAGATGTGCCCGATGACAAAAAGCCGGTTATGATGCAGTTTGGCCTGTCACCAAGGGCCAGACAGGGCGGTGGTGCGGGAATGGCGTGGGGTGGAGACACCATTGAGTCCTACTTTATTGAGGATATTGCACATGCGAAAAACGCATATACCGGTACGGGTGCATTTGTTGTTATTTCAACAGAACAGATACTGAGCCTGGATCCGGATGTGATCATCTTACCGACTGCGCAGGGGTATCATCCGGCAAAAGAACTCTACACAGCTTCATATTACGAAAATCTACAGGAACTCACAGCTGTTAAAAATAAACGGGTATACTCACTCCCCTGGACACCGTATAACTGGGCAAAACGACTTGAATACCCAATTGAGGCGATGATTATCGCAAAGGCCGCATATCCGGATAGATTTTTGGATGTGAACGTCAACGAGTGGACCCTTGGTTTTTATAAGAATGTCTACGGCGTAGACGATGAGACGGCATTGCAGTTGAGAAACGTCCAGTGGCTTGACTGGATGGAGGAGGAAAATTTCTAAAAATAATTCGATGAATTACCATATTCCCCTAATAACAACTCTATTTTCCTCTCTTATGACTGGGCGGCCGAATCAGATGGCTGGCTGGAGATAGACGGTGAGCCGGATAATAATTCAGATGGCGATGTGCAGATTAATGTTGATGACCATATGGGGGATGGTGAAGGTAAGTTATCCACTTTCCCACCTGCTTTTCGCCCAAATCCGGCAAAAAGTTTCATGAAAACGAAGGAATGGACGATACATGCCGTGTTTTCAGTAAACCCATACACGAATGTGGATGAACTAGGAGGCTGTCCGAGAATGGTGTGACGTTTTACTAAAATGTTATGAAATATAATATTAGAACTAAATCGATAGAATTATATTATGTTAAAACAACATAATATATGATTATGGTTGACCGTTCTGAAAAATCAAAACGGGACTATTGGTTTGGAGATCCCGTTGAACTATCGCCAAATACAATAAGAAAAAGTCCTCCAGACATTTATTTTAAGAAAGATTCTGTTGATTTTACGCAATCAAAATTATCTTTCATGCATATTTTTGATTACCTTCCTGATGATCATGAGTGTTTTGAGTATTCCGAGATCTTTAAAAAACTGGCTCTTCTCCAAATTTCTGAACCTTCTAAATATCAGATTTTGTCGCTCTCAATACAACAGAAGGAGCAAGGGGGGCGCTCGTCCGCCCCCCTGCGACTCATCATCTGTCAGGGGGTGGGGTTAGGGGAGGGTCGAATAACAAGAGAGGAGTTGCTTCCTCTCCCGTCTTCTAAGAACCCGGCGTGCCCCTTTCAAGGCACCGGGCTCAAGCTCTTCACAACCCTAAATTAGGGCGGTGGTGCAAAATCTGACAATTTTGTCTGAGCGCCAGATTTTCTATACTTTAGAGAATTAAGTCGTTCTGTAAAGTAATCCCTTTCAAGAAATGGATTTGCAGCAAGACGTAACCATGGGTGTCTTCTCACTTTTGCATCCCGGAATTGCACTAATCTGGTGTTTTCGGATTTGAATACCCATTTTCGTGTTCCTTCAGGGTGCCAGTACTTTTCAACAATCCACCAGTGTCCTTTGTCTTTGTGCCGTCTTTTGGCCCAATGCCATAGCATATTCCACATTATGGAATCCAATTTTGCGAAAACATCATTACTCACTGTGTGTTTGTGATAGTTCGTCCATCCTCTGATGATTGGATTTAACGTATCTATCAACTGTTTTTGTGACCATGCTTTTGCTTTCTGCATGACATGCCTAATCTTCTCGATTGCCTTTAGAATTGACTTCTTCGAGGGTTTAATCAGCAGAATTCCTTTATACTTCCTGAAGTTCCAACCTAAGAAATCGAAACCATCATCAATGTGTGTGATGAAGGTTTTTTTCTCAGAGAGTTCAAGACCTCTGCTGTCAAGGAATTCCTGAATGATTCTCTTGATCTGTTCTGCAATCTCTCGTGTAGGGGCAGTGATTATGCAATCATCTGCATACCTGATTAGGTGAACCTTCATCCGTGGGAACTGTTTCGCAAGGAGCGCTTCAATTCCATCCAATGTCATATTTGCGAGTAATGGTGAAATCAGGCCGCCTTGGGGCGTACCTTTTTCTGTTGGAAACATAGTTCCTTCGAAAACAAAACCAGCTTTAAGAAATTGAGTGAGAATTGATTTGTCCATTGGGATATTAGCTTTCAACCATTCATGAGAAATATTATCAAAACACCCTTTAATGTCACATTCCAGCATCCATTGTGAAGATTTTGGGTGGGCTAAACAGGCAAAGGCCTGTTGACAGGCATCCTGAGCACTTCGGAATAGTCGGAAACCAAAGGAACGATTGTCTGCAAGGGTTTCCGCTACTGGTTGTAATGCCAGTGCATATACTGCCTGTATTGCTCTGTCATACATCGTTGGTATTGACAGAGGGCGTTTAGTGGTGCTCCCGGGTTTTGGGATATAGATTCGTCTCAAAGGGGCTGACTTGTATTGTTTGTCAGTAAGAGAGAGAACGGCTCGCATCTTACTTGATGCTGATGTCCATGTTTCTCCATCTATCCCCGGCGTTCTTTTTCCCTTATTCCGGGTAACCGTTCGTACAGCTAACAGTTTAGCATAGTACGAATGGGTTAGTAGGTACTGAAGTCTTTTAACCAAATTCCATTTCTCTTCTTGCACAGCCTTTGCAATTCGGGTCTGTAGTCGATTAACAAATTCTTCAACACTTTTCCAGTCAATGGAAGTCCATTTTCTGGTAAGGTCTCTGTCTGTACGCTTCTCGCTCTGTGGCGTAATTGAATGCTGTACATTCATCGATATATCTCCTTTCAATGCCGTGAAGAACCAGCAGCAAGTCTGCACCCTTTCAGGTTAGAGTAAATACTCCTATCCTGTCCATTACAGACAGGCTTTGGCTTTTTGCTGCCTCCTTTCCCGTCTTGTCCATTTGTCCTTCTTACGAAGTTCATACCTATTTGAGGGGACAATACGGGTTACCAAGTTTCATATCGGGGATAATTCTGACGATTTAGGGCCCACCTCTGGACCGAAGGCTGCAATATCCGTTCGGTGAATTGTTGTCCCAGCCAATTCATCTGAGCCTCGTACCATTTTGGTTCAGGCGTTCCAGTCTGATTTCGCCTGTCGGGGGTAACGATCCTGTAGTGATTCAGCGTATGCTTGCCCATGTCGTCTTTTCCTGGCAGAATTGTAGAAACAGACTTTCTACTTCTTCCACGTTGTCATCTGCGCTTCGCACAAAGCGATTACTCGCGATGCACGGCAGAGTAGGAACACGTCGAACGGATGATGTGGCGGTGTGTCCGCAATCTCTGATATAACTTCTTGTCACACGGGACTTTCCCCCTCCCCTTCCAAAGATTTCATGCACTAATTGAACCCACATGTTTGCCTGATCTTGAGAATAAAATAATCAAGGTCTCGGAATCCATATGCAGTACTTTAAAATCACCACATTTTTTCACGTCAGTTCTGGGAATATTATCTGA
>CAZFXY010000060.1:0-10160 GCA_964523185.1 uncultured Methanoculleus sp. | reverse complement strand
GAAGACGCCGTATATCCTAAAGAATTAATATCTGTGCCGGTCGGTGCAGACGGGTCGGCGATTGCGAAATTTAAGGTGGGTACTGAACCAGGTCCAAAGTATTTGATCCGTATGGTGCCGCCTCCTGCGATACCTGAACAATGGTTGACCATCAATGCTATCGGAGAGGCTGAACCGTATGCAATCGCGGTTTCTGTTGTTCCGAATACGGACACCCCGCCATATATTCCGGCCGATGGCAAATCTAAATTTTATCTGACATATAATCTGTTTGATAAGTATGGCAATCCATCCGGAAACCAGACTCTGCATTTCAATGTTTCTGTCCTTGGCGATGAATCCACCCTAAAGACAAACAGTGCTGGGGAGGCGAAGTTCACCTTCGGTCCCTTTGACAGGGTTGGTCTCTTTAACATTCATGCCTATGCAATGGAAAATACCTCCGTTACGATTGATCAGGAGATCCGATTCACCAATACCGCCCCCGAGGAGATGCTTTTAACGGCAAATCCGGAGTCCATGCCGTCTGCTGATGTGGCACCTGAATTTCATGCCAGTCTCATTGCGAAGGTAATGGATGAGAGCGGAAACGGTGTTCCGGGAGAGGTGGTTGAGTTCTTTATTGTGCCTGGTTCGGCGTTGCCGCTTGGATCACATGAAACGAATGCCTCTCTTGATAAGGCAGTTGCCACGACAAATGTGGATGGCATTGCTACTGTGAATTTCACCCCCGGTCGATTGTTAAAGAATTTGGATGGGGAACATCGAGTTATTCCTGCCTCAGAAAATTGTACCGTTGTGGCTAAGTGGGGAATAGGGGAGACACTGAAGACGCGATCGATTGTTCTTGAGTGGAAGAATTATCCCTATCTTCGGGTGGAGACTGAAGCCAACCCGGAAACCGTTGAGGTAGGGAATCCGGTGGATGTGACTATCAGGCTGATAGGGGATGGCTATGCGCTCTATCCCGATCCGATTGATGTAATGCTTTGTGTGGACCGGTCCGGGAGTATGTTAAAAGGTAATCCTGACCGGATGGTCTCACTGATGGGTGCCCTGAAGATCTTTAATAAAGAGATGGCAGATGGCAGGGACGCGGTTGGGCTGACGTCATTTGGGAAAAAGGGGACGGCAAATATCTTTAATTACGGTTATCGTTACTGGGCAGGACATGATGATACATATGATGATGACAGCTCCTATATCGCTGAGCATTATAAAGAGAATGGAAAATGGTATGATGACTATGCCACGCTTGACCTTGCTCTCTCAAAAGACCGCACGGAAGTGAATAACACCATTGCCGGTCTCGTGCCGATGGATGCAACACCAATGCGTGGCGGGCTGTATAAGGCGATACAACAGATCACTGCAAATGGTCGTAAAGATGCGGTGCAGGCGGTGATTCTGCTCTCAGACGGTGATTACAACTATTATGGTGACCCGCTTGCTCGGGGGACAGGTTACACATCTTATTCTGCGGATCGTTACAGTGAAAACACACACGATTATTATAAATTTACAGACCTGTCACATGAAAATCAGAACATGAGCGTTTACGCCTCCAATAATAACATCACCATCTACTCAATTTCATTTGGAAGCGGTCTCACGACATGGGGGAAAAATACCCTTGAGAAGCTTGCTACAAGTACTGGTGGAAAGTATTATCATGCCCCCGAGGGTGATGACCTTGCAGCCATCTACACCGACATCGCCGGTGAACTGAAGACTGAGGCTGGTGTGAACACCTCCATGGATCTGAAGTTCACCAACATCGAGATGAACAATGTATCGGTGGTGAACGATAAAAATGACCCGTTCCTGAAATATGAATATGTGCCGGGAATATCAACCGAGATAAAAAGCTGGAATAAAACAGCAACTATTACCCTCCCTTGGACAAAGAATCAAAGGAACGATTGGGACACACACCAGAGTCTGAACTTTGATACTGATGATATCGGCACCATCCACCTGGGGCAGACCTGGCAGGCGATATTCCGGCTGAATATCACAAGGGCAGGGAATTTCAATATATTTGGGGAAGGTTCATCGCTCTCTTTCAACAATGGCACTGATTCTCTGGGATTACCGAAGACCTACATCACTGCTGTGCCTGACCTGAATGCCACCGGTATCAACTTTACGGGTCTGGAGGTTACCAATCTGGTCTGCCTTGAAGCAGAAAATGAGTATGTAACCACTGATTACCTGACGATGAACTGGAACCTTACCTATTCCAGTTTAGACAGCACTACTACTCAGCATTTGTATTACCAGAAGGAAAACGATATATGGAACGAGTTTGATAAAAAGCCGGTTCCCGGCCCTGTGACAGAAGATCTTCAGACAGCAAAGCTCTATGTAGCTGATTTCCCGCCAGGCAAGTATAAACTCAGGGTGCGTGCAACGGCAGTGGATGCACCGGATTCGGTTGTTGAAACGCCGGTGCTCATGATCGGCCTGGGTGGACAGTCCTTCATCAAACTTGAATAATCCCTGCCGTAAACTGTCGGCAAAAAACGGTTTCATCGGAAAAGATCCATCGGAAAACGCTATATTCCGGGGCCAACAACCCCGGAAGAGATCCATACTATTTTTTTGAGCTTTATGAGCATATCTGCTGTCTGCTACAATCGGACGAGGATCTCGCAAAGATCTCACGAGGATCTCATAAAGATCTCACGAGGATCTCACGAGGATCTCACAAAGATCTCACGAGGATCTCACAAAGATCTCACGAGGATCTCACAAAGATCTCACGAGGGTCTCTCTTCTGCATGGTATCAATCGTCTCAATAGTTATGCTAAAGTACAGGCGTTTGCTTCGGGAAACGTATTTCTGATGCTAATCCTCTCTGGTATGTGTATGTCCTGCAGGGTGCTTCATGGCATGATTCAACAGTATTTTTTCCTGAATCAGGTAGGGTATATGTGCATTGGAAGGCCAATTTACTCCTGAAATTCCCAATTGTCTGGTTGAGAATTCTTATTTGTTTCTTTGATCCCCGATATAGTAGTTATTAAATATTCCGGACGAGTATGGACACCTATAAATGTGATGACCGGCTGGGGGGGCTGGTCGTCGTTTGTGAAACAGTACGTTGGGGGAATAATACTACATGAGGAATTCTTTATGGATTCTGCTTGTGGTGGGGGTACTGATAGGTCTACTTCCCGTCACGGTATCGGCAGATCCAATAACAGACGCGGAGATCCCTATCGATATCACTATCGATGGCGGTAATTCCGGAGATGTGCATAGTAAAAACGGATGGCTTGTTGCAGGAAGCGGTCTTTCCTCGAAAATCCGGGTCAATTATACCGGTAGCGTGCCGCTGAATATCAGCCATGTGCGGTTTGTCTCGGTTGAAAAGGATACGTATGGTGATGTCTCGGGGGGGTATGCGACCAGTCTGCCCTGTGAAGCGTTCTTCTCCGCATCAACGAATCGTGCGGGCAATGCACCGATTCTGGTGCAGATCAATTACTCGGTAAATGGAACCAGCTATGACTATAACCGGACGGTATATCAGCTGATTGACCATGCCGCTCCTATGTACATACAGAACATCTCATTTGAGAGTGAAGTCAGCGTCGGCAAAGAGATGTACATCACGATGGTGATGAAGGATGCGTATGGCAATCCGGTAACAAGCTTCTTTGAGAACGAAACAAAAGGCACACCGGAGATGGTAACATTTGAAACCACTCGGTATGCCGACTCCGGCCTTTCAAATGCCTCTGTGTCTGGCGTAGCATCAGTGCATGTACCGGTCAATGCAGACGGCCTGGTGCAAGCCGGATTTATGGCGGGGACGGAAGCGGGCCCGAAGTATCTGATACATATCGTGCCCCCTCCGGCGCTGTCTGATACGTGGCTGACCATCACTGCTCTTGCGAATGCTGAACCGCATGGAATCACCGTCTCGGTTGTTCCGAATATGGACCCTCTGCCATACGTCTCGGCCGATGGCGCATCAAAATTTTACCTGACGTACACCCTGTCTGACCGGTATGGCAATCCGTCCGGCAATCAGGCCGTGTGCTTCAGGGACGATGTCATTGGCGATGTCTTTACTCAGCGGACGAACAGAAACGGCCAAATAATGTTCAGCTTCGGTCCTTTCGACACCGCTGCTACATTTACCATCCATGCAGAAGCGGTGGCAAATACCTCTGTTGCCATTGACCAGCAGATCCGGTTCGCCAGCACCTCTCCTGAAGATATGCTGTTGACCGCAAGTCCGCAGTCGATGCCATCGGCTGATGTGCCTCATGCAGGAGGGGCAGAGATTCTTGCAAAGGTGATGGATGAGAACGGCAATGGTGTCGGGGGTGAAGTGGTGACGTTCTGGATTCTCAATAAATCGGTCACATATTGCAAAGAACAGACGGCAGAGCCCACGCTGAACGCTACGACCGCAGAAACGGACGAGGATGGTATTGCCCATGTGCATTTTACCCCCGGTGCCTTTGAAAAGAATATGAAAGCTGATAATTACAATGAGACCGCTTCGGAATCCTGTACGGTTGTGGCCAAATGGGATGGAGGTTCAAGGACGCGATCGATTGATCTTGAGTGGAAGAACTATCCCTATCTCCGGGTGGAGACCAATGTCAGCCAGAAATCCGTTAATGTGGGGGACTCGGTGGATGTGACCGTTCGTCTGATCGGGGATGGTTATGCGCTCTATCCCGACCCCATTGACGTAATACTCTGTGCGGATCGATCGGGGAGTATGTCCGGGGCCAGGATTACGTCACTGAAAAAAGCCCTAAAGGTATTTAATAGCAAGATGACCGAGGGCAGGGATCAGGTTGGACTGGTATCCTTTGGAACTGATGTGACGCGGAATCTTGATTTTACCCTGAACAGGAGTAAGGTGGACGTCGCAGTCGATAACCTTCATGCGAGTGGATGGACGTCAATGCGACAAGGACTCTTTGAGTCAATACAGGAATGTGTTTTAAGGGGTCGCGTTGGTGTGCCTCAGGCAGTAATCCTCCTCTCAGATGGCGATTACAACCATTATGGTGACCCGCTCGCCCGTGGGACCGGGTATACTAACACATCCTCAAATGAGTTCCCGGGATCTTTGGGAACGGATAGTTATTCCATCATCCCTGATATCGAACAGGATCTAAGCGCATACGCAATAAAAAAGAATATTCCCATCTACTCAATCGCGTTAGGCAACGGACTTTCATCGGTGGGGAATGGAACCCTCAAAATACTGGCAAATAACACCGGCGGAAAGTATTACTACGCACCCACCGGTGATGATCTGGCAGGAATTTATACCTCCATCGCAGGTGAACTGAAGACCGATGCCGGGGTCAACACAGCGATGGATTTGAATTTTGATCATATTGAGCTGAACAATGTATCAACGAAGAATACCATCGCAAATCCGATACTGGAATACGAGCAGAAGGCGGAGGTATCCACCCTGATCAAAAGCTGGAATGTCTCAGGTTCAGAAAAATCTCCTAATATCAGGGGGCCTCTGACCATTGATCAGACTGATGGCTGGACGAAAAACCGGCACCTGAACTTTGACTCCGGTCATATTGGCACCCTCTCTCTGGGTCAGACATGGCAGGCGGTATTCAGGCTGAATGTTTCGAAAGCGGGCAATATAAACATCTTCGGAGACGGTTCATCCATCATTTTCAACAACGATACTGATTCCCTTGCATTGCCGAAGACCTACATCACCGCACTGGATAACCTCACTGCCACCGGCATTAACTTTACCGGTATCCGGGTCTATGACCTGGTGTGTAGTGGGACCGGGACAGGGACAGCGCATGGTGCCGTGATTGATACCAGCCTGACAATGGACTGGCACCTGAATTATTCCGGTTCTAACACGACTACCCAGCGTTTGTATTATCAGAATGTGAATGACGGTTTCTGGACGATGTTTAACAGGCTTGATGATACGGGACCGATGAGTGCACGTCACTATGACCGAAAGCTCTACGTGGCCGATTTCCCGCCGGGCATGTACAAAATCAGGGTCAGTGCGATGGCTGAAGATACACCCGAATCAATGGCAGAGGCCGTCGTATCAATTGGTAAGGGGGTGAAAAGCTACATCCGTCTTGAATAACTCATGGAAAAAAAGGAGTGTAGGAAAAATTCTTTGAAAAAAATGAAAAAACGCCTACGGACCCAGCGGGAATCGAACCCGCGTCCTTGGGTTCGAAGCCCAAGAGGATATCCTCTACCCTATGGATCCACCTATTTTATTTACCATATGAAGAGATAATCATTCTGGATTGGACTCTTTTTTCCGGTCGGTTTCCGGCCGGCTACCAGTCGGTTACCGGTCAGGTAACAGCAATTTTCCCCTCACAGAAACAACCGGTATACGATGATTCTCTCAGCGTCAGATATTGGTGAACGAATTGCATCAAACAGCCTCGTGATCACGCCCTACAGCGAAGAATCGCAGCAACCGGCGTCCTATGATCTGCGTGCAGCTGACGAATACCTCCTTCAAAGAGGGGAATGCACCCTTGTTGCCTCCCTGGAGCGGGTGGAACTCCCCCACGACATTGCAGCGACGCTCATGTGCCGTTCATCCTTTGGCAGGCGCGGTGTTCTTATCGGCGGCGGGTTTGTGGATCCAGGGTTCCGGGGGCAGCTGACGCTATGCCTCGTGAATACCGGCCCGAAGGACATCATTCTTTCCGCGGGTGAACGGGTGGTTCAGATCATCATGCATGAAGTAAAAACAGGAAAAAGGGTGTATGAAGGGCGCTACCAGGACAGCAATGGCGCCGTTTCATGCCGGTGAAAAATTGAAGTAAATAGTATTTGGTCCGGCATTATTTGTTCAGGCATCATTTAATTCAAAATCATTTGATCCAGAAGAGACCGTCACCTGCATCGTCATTTTCCGGCTCTTCCTCTTTTTTATAGCTACTTGAAATCGTCCCTTTTTTGTAGGGTGACTCTTTTTTTGGCTCTTTTGTCGCTTCCTCGGTCTTCTCCATCCGGTGCTTTGCACGGCGGACGAACACGTCGTCCTTGGGTGGAGACGTCCGTGCCGACATCTTTACCCCTTCGTCAATAAACTCCTTCGTTTTAGGAGAGCCCCGGGAGAGATACATGGATTCTCCGCTGAATACGCTGTCATTGGGGCGGATTTCAGATGACTTCATTGGGATCTTCTTTCCCATGAGCGCATTGTCGCTTACCCTGGGTGAAGACGTGACCGAAACTGAGCGTCCCATGTATGCTGAATCATTCGGCCCTTTGACAGAGGAGACGCTGACCTTTTTCCCGTCAAAAGTGGTATCATTCGGGCGCTTATCCTGTTTGCCGATACGGATCGTTTCTCCGACAAGCGCGGTGTCACGGGGCCCATTCTTATTGGATGACGGGATCTCTTTGAGACCAAAGACGCTGTCTTTTGGCGGCAAAATCCCACCCCCGCTTGTCATCCGTGTAATGTCAGCAACCGTTCGCTCCTCGCGGCAGGGCATGGAAAGTTTCTCATCCATATCTTTTTTTTCTGACTTCACCCCGATAGAGATCATATCGTCCTTGTCATGCTTTTTTTTCTTTTCACTGCGTGCGACGCCATCAAGGGTGATCATTCCGTCATTCAGTATCTGTTTTCCATCTCTCGCTGCCATGTTCGTCACCCCGTCTGTTTCTTCCTCTGCATAATAGTCTCCCTCAGAAGAGTGGTATGGGGGGTGCCCATGTTCCTCCTGCCAGACAGGGGTGGTATTGCCTTCCTCTTCCTCTTCCTCTTCAGTATCCCGGCCCCAGGTGTATTTCTGTGTCGTTTCTTCTTCAAAAAGGTCGGAGATGTCAAGCGTCGTCTCCCCGTCATCTTTCCTTCTCTCCGTTGGGTCAACAGGCACCGAATCCTGTGCCACCTCTGTCTCTTTTCCGCTCCCGGTATCTCTTTCCTGCTCTGCGAACTGCGCTTCCCGCCGTTCTCTTTCCCGCCGTTCTCTTTCCTGCTCTTTTTCAGCAGCCTGCTCCTGTTCATCCAGATACGCACGTCGGATCTCCATGAGTTCTGTCACCCGGGGAATATTGGTGACGCCGGCGAGGATAATGATGATTCCCACAAACCGGGTATTGACTACCGGATAGTCCCCTGAGCGCATTTCAAGACCTGCGATACTCCGGTCAATCCATTTGCGCACCGTTTGAAATCCTTTCATCGAAAGTTCCTGTGAGGGGCCTGCAATCAATACTAGTGCCTTCTCTGCACTGGTGAGATCGCAGGGAATGGATATCTCCTCATACACTGCACGCTTGGCAAGAGTGACGATCCGTGTCGCCCGTTTATGGGATGCCTCTGAAAAGTAGGCATCGGATCGCCAATGGACGAATCGATCGCGAAAGGAAATCCGAAGGGGTTCACTGGCATATCCAATTGCAACAAGCTCGTTATTCTTCAGGGTATTGAGCACCTCGCCGGCATCAAGGACAACCTCTGCAGTCTCCACTCCTGTCTCGCTGAACTCCCCCGCGCGGAGAATAAGGCCCATCTGGCGGGCAATCTTCTCATTCAGAATGGCATAGATATCCCGTGGATTATCCGGAAACACCTGGCGCCGGTGCGCATGAGTAGCGGTGCCCCCGTCCACACTGTACTGGTGAAATTCGGCTTTCAGACGCTCATACCATGTTTCGTTATCAAAAAGGATCACCGCATCAAGAACGTTTTTTACCCGTTCGATATCATCAGCGGCTTTTGAGGAGCGGCGTTTACCTTCATTCCTCATCGGAAGCACGCAGAGACCGAATATTGGCTCGAGGTAAGACTTTCGCAGCTCTTCGGTGAGCTGGCCGACGGCATCAATCACACTGCCCCCCAAACCGGCAAAGATCATGATAGAGTCAATATCGAAGTGATCCATATTCTGGATAAAGGTCATCACCTCATCGATATTGATGGTGGACGTCACATCAAAATGGATCTCGGGATCGATGGCGGGAAAGTGCATTCGTGCATTATCCGGGAGAAAAGAGAGCTGCCTCAGGCTGTTTCCGTCCATATCCACAGCAACCGCTGAAACGCATCCCACCCTGCTTTTCCTGTCGTGGTTATACAGCAGATCGACAATCCGTATGCCAGCCCCACCGAGCCCGATTGCAAGTATTCTCATTATTTCTTTCCATGTGGTACACAGACCTGCCCCCCGGCTGATCAGGGACATCTTTGCCCCGTGTACATGTTAACAGATGTATGACCCGTTCATATAAATAATGAAATCTCCTGAAGATTTTTTCAAACAGAGTGAAATCCGGTTCTCAGATTAAAAATAAACCATATTATTACGTTTTTAAGGATATAATGCAGGGAATCGCCTGATCCATTCCTCGTTAAATGGTAATGTATATTAATCCTGATGTGGTATATGAAGTTGAGGTGAAAGACCTATGAGTTATGGTATCGAATTTGTCCCAGGAAATATCACTGTGAAACAAGTGGTAAATTACTGCAAACTTGCAGAACAGAAAGATATTGACTACGCCTGGATTACTAAT
This sequence comes from uncultured Methanoculleus sp., assembly GCA_964523185.1. Lineage (GTDB taxonomy): Archaea > Halobacteriota > Methanomicrobia > Methanomicrobiales > Methanomicrobiaceae > Methanogenium. The sequence goes on along the minus strand of CAZFXY010000060.1, from coordinate 628 downwards.
CACTACAACAACCGTCACTGCTACCCAACCCTTGCGGCTATCGCAGAGGCTACGGATCACATTAAGATGGGTCCGGGTATCATGAACACATTTACTGATACACCAGCAGCAATTGCTTCATTCATGTGTACATTAAATGAGATATCTGATGGACGTGCCGTCCTTGGTATCGGACCGGGGGATCTTTCCACACTTCCAAAACTTGCAATTGATGCAGCAAAGCCTGTTTCACGCCTTGGAGAGGGTGTACAGCAGATTAAAGCGCTCTGTGCAGGCGAGGAAGTAAAAAAGACCGGCAACATGGAATTCTTCGACTACGACGGTGCAAAGCTCACCGGTGTAACACTGCCTCCAAAAAAGAAGCAGATCCCTATCTACATCGGCGCACAGGGCCCAAAGATGCTCTCACTTTCCGGTACGATCGGAGATGGTGCACTGATCAACGCATCCAACCCCAAGGACTTTGCAGCTGCCATTCCCCTGATTAAAGAGGCATGTGACGCAGTTGACGAGAAAAAGTTCAAGAGTTTCGATGTTGGTGCATACACCGCAATGTCCATTGACAAGAGCGAAAAGAAGGCACGCAATGCAGCAAAGATCGTTGCAGCATTCATTGCAGCAGGTTCAC
>CAZFXY010000059.1:0-10391 GCA_964523185.1 uncultured Methanoculleus sp. | reverse complement strand
GCCATCGGTGATGCCAAGCCGTCCGGCCTCCATGGCAGTAGAAAGAGAGGAGAGGGCTTCCGGAAAGAGGTCCCTGATGCGATGCGATCGCATCTCTGCAAGGGAATATCCGAATATCGTACACCCATAGCGGTTCACATCACCGATCTGCCCCGGCATCCCATCCGGATCACAGGTGCCGATGATCAGGCATTCCCGTGCATTGGAAAAGACGGCTTTCAGGGTCTCCACATGTTCAGTGAGTGCCACTTCGGCCTTTCGGAGCACCGTGATATCACGCCCGATGGTAATCGATCCGGAGATCACACCCTCTTCGGTGTAATGGGCATGCACATTCCACTGCACTACATGATCATGCCCGTCACCATCGGGAAAGATTGACTCAATCATCCCCACAGGGCACGCCGGGCTGAGAGAGGAGAGAAATTCATCCATTCCAATTCCATCATTTTGGAAGAATGCTGGGATATATGACGTTCCGATGATAGATCCAGGCGTAATGCCTGTAAGGGTGCAATATGCATCATTCACGTATGCAACCCGGCCTTCGCCTGTCATCCAGAGCAGGGGGTCACTCAAACTGCCAACCAGACGGGAGAAACGCTGCTCCTCTGTGTGCAACTGTGCTGAGAGATATGAGATAAGGGCGCTGATAACCACAAAAAGGATCACCCTTCCCCCGGCCGTGAAGAGCGTCAGCTGAGTACTGCCGAACCCGGCTACGAGCAGGAGATAACAGACGCCGATGGCGATTGCAAAGAAAGGAACCTTCCGGCGAAACCAGTAGGCTTCCATGACGATGGGGATATAGAATAAATGGGCCAAAAGAATCGTGACCCCGGCAGAGAGACCCATGACAACGACGACAAAGGAGAGAACCGTCAGGCCGGCAACAACTAATAATTTCATTGCCCTTTGAGAATTCTGGCCGTTCACTGCCATATCCATAGGACATTTTCGTTTATACTGAAATAAATAGCTGCCGAAGCGGTTATTACCGCTTCAGAACTGGTGAATCATCGTTCCAACGCCGTTATCGGTGAAGAGTTCCAGAAGAAGATTGTGTTCACGGTTGCCGTTTATCACATGTGCCGAGAGCACGCCATTACTCACAGCAAAAAGGCATGACTCCAGTTTGGGGATCATACCGCCCACGATGGTTCCATCAGCGATGAGCTCCTCAGCCTCTGATATTGTGAGACGCTGATAGGTACGGGTGCGGTTTGCATTCATTACACCGTCAATATCTGAGAGGTTGATGAGTTTATATGCCTTCAGGGCGACCGCTATTTCCCCTGCTGCGGTATCTGCATTGACATTCAGGGAATTTCCCTGCCGGTCAATTGCAAGCGGAGAGACCACAGGAATATAGTGATTTGCCATCAGATCTTCCAGGATCTTGGGATTGACCTCCTCGATTTCACCGACAAGCCCGAGATCAACCTCCTGCGAGGTTTCATCCACCACCACCGTCTTTGTCCCGGCCTTGCGGGCAATGAGCAGGTTGCCGTCATTGCCGGAGAGGCCCACCCCAAGGGCACCGAATTTCGAGATATCAGACACAATGTTATCGTTAATCTTGCCTACAAGCACCATCTGGGCGATCTCCATCGTCTCGGGATCAGTGATGCGCAGACCAGCCACAAACTTCGGTTTCTTGCCCATCGCTTCCATTTTTTCAGTGATCTCCGGTCCGCCGCCGTGGACGAGGACGACGTTTATTCCCACGTACCGCAGCAAAACAACATCCTGGATGACGGTATCAAGAATCCGGTGATCCACCATCGCATGACCACCAAGTTTGATGACAATCGTCTTTCCGTGGAATCTCTGGATGTAGGGCATCGCCTCCATCAGCACATCTTCGCGTTTCATGTCGTATACTTCCCGTTTATCTCTACATATCGTTCCGTCAGATCGCAGCCCCAGGCGGTAGCTGACCCGGTGCCGATGGAAAGGATGATTTCAAAGATAACCTCTGCCCCGGCCATCAGGGATGCCGCTTCCGCGAGGGCCTCCGGGTGCATCACATTATCCGCACAGATGGTGCCTTTATCTGCAAGGATGACCCGCCGGGTGCCGTCCGTCACCGCGATGGTCGCGCTGGCAGGATCAAAATCCACCCCGGCACGACCCGCAGCGGCGATGATACGACCCCAGTTCGGATCTGTGCCGTAGACGGCAGTCTTCACCAGGGGCGAACCCACTACGGTCCGCGCCATCATGGCCGCATCCTCTTCTGTCCGGGCCCCGCTGACCCTGACCTCTATACGTTTGGTCGCACCTTCGCCGTCTGCGGCGATTTGACGTGCAAGAGAGATGCAGACCGCCTCCAGTGCCTCCTGGAAGACCGCCATATCCGGTGTTTCGCGGCGGCCGGTGGCTGTGCAGAAGACACAGTCATTGGTTGAGGTGTCACCATCGACGACTACCCGATTAAAACTCCGGTCAGTCGCTGTCTGCAGAGCCTCCTGGAGGGCAGGTGCAGGGACGGTGGCATCCGTGTAGATGAATGCAAGCATCGTCCCCATATTCGGGGCGATCATACCACTTCCCTTCGTGATACCAGCCACCACAAAGCCGTCTCGTACTGCCGCCGCATGCTTCTCGGTGATGTCGGTCGTCATGATGGCCCTCGCGGCATCCCTCTCAGCTGATTCATCACTGCGGAGCATCGGTCCTGCCTCTCTAATCTGACGAATGACAATGTCCATATGCATATACCGCCCGATAACACCCGTTGAAGCGACCCCGATTCTTTCCGGAACGGTCCCGAGTACCGCTGCGGCATCTTCAGCCATCCGGCAGGCATCAGCGTAGCCCCGTTCACCCGTAAAGACATTGGCATTTCCCGCATTGACGACTATCCCATCCAGCACACCTGCGCCCATACGTTCACGCATCAGCCGAACCGGCTCTGCAAAGACCTGATTTTTTGTGAAGACAGCTGCGGCAGTCCCGGATGCAGCAATGAGAGCGATACCGTACTTGCCCTCACGCACACCTGCCGCCCGGACCCCTTCAACAAGACAGATGCTCTGCATCAGTCATCCACCACGCCAAAGCGTGATCCAAGACCCCGGACCAGATCTGCACGGGTCACAATACCTACCAGTTCGTCATTTTCAATGACAAGCAGGCGCGCAATGCCCTCTTTCATCATGATACTGGCTGCCTCCTCTATAGCCACATCCGGTGTGACACAGATTAGATCTTCTGACATCACCTCAGAAATCGGCAGACTGCCGACATCTGAGAGTGCCTCTTTTGTTTTCTCCCAGTTCATCAGTTCACGAATCGGGATCTCGATGATCTCAAACGGTGAGGGGAGCCAGAGATCATCACTGATTTCCGGAATGGTGAGCAGTGAGAGAATATCTGTCTCTGTTACGATGCCAACCGGATTTCCGTTCTCTGTGACCGGAATGCCTCCAATACGGTTTTTCTTCATCAGGATGGATACCTGGCTAACAGGGGTGTCTGTGGTGACCGATATCGGCCGTGGGGTCATTACATCTCGTACTTTCATAATTTGTTCACCATTTATCTCAGGGCTGGAGCGGGACGACCATCAAACCATCAGGTTCAGCGCACCCGCACATCAGATTCATATTCTGAATCGCCTGCCCGGAGGCGCCTTTTACCAGGTTGTCGATTGCAGAGACCGCCACTACCCGCATACCGCCTTCCTCCACTTCAACAGTGACATCGCAGAAGTTGCTGCCCCGGACACCGGCAAGGGACGGGGACTGGAGGCGCACAAAGTACTCGCGGCCATAGTATTCCTCATAAAGCGCATCTGCTTCCTCCTGTGTGATCGGCTCATCAAGCAGGATATGGGCGGTGGTAAGAATGCCGCGATTTACCGGCAGAAGATGCGGGGTGAAGTGCACCGAGGCAGATGAGCCCAGAAATGCCATCTCCTGGCGCATCTCTGCCACATGCCGGTGTGCCGTCAGCTTGTATGCAATGAGGTTGTCGCCGACACTGGTATACATATTGGTAACCGAAGGGGAGACACCGGCACCGGAGACACCGCTCTTGGAGTCATAGATGATGGTACGGGCCCGTTTTGCAAGCGGCGCTGCCGCAAGGGTCGCGCCGGTGGGGAAACAGCCGGGATTTGCCACAAAAAGGGCTCCCGGGATATCCTTTCTGTGCAGTTCAGGAAGGCCATAGGGCACCGCATGGTAATCCGTGTGCTCGACGCCATATACCTTCTCGTAGATATCCTTTGGAAGGCGGTAATCTGCCGAGAGATCGATAGTCCTGATCCCCTGTTCCATCAGTGAACCGGCATACTGCATGGCAGCCGTGTGCGGCACCGCGAGAAAGGCAACGTCCACATCGATATTGCCCACATCAGGGTTCGTATACTGTAGGTCGGTAAACCTTCTGAGGTACGGGTGGGCCGCAGCGACCGCTGTTCCCGCAAGCTTCCGTGAGGTTGCACAAACCACGTCTCCTTCGGAATGGCCGGCGAGGAGGCGGATGAGCTCTCCGCCGGTAAAGCCGGAGGCTCCGATGATCGCAATTTCCATAAAAAACATATCGCTCTATACAGGAATTAATTCTTTCCTGAAAATACGCTATAGAGCAGTTCTGCAGTCTCTCCAATGTACATCTGATCCTCCAGCTGCATCACCAGATTACTGCTGAACGCAGCAGTCCCTTCTGTTGCGCCCAGCCATGATCCACAGATAAATCCAATCGTATCAGTATTGCCGCCGACATGGGTGGCGACGGGTAAAAACGCATCATCGTGCCCCAGACGGGCAATCAGGAAGAGGGCTAAGGGATATGTATGATAGACGGAGACATCATTCCCCACAGAGATCAGTGCAGTCTCCAGCGAGAGACCCTCGTTCTCCAGTACACAGGCATTTCTTATGGAGCGGGCGAGTTGCTCGTCATACTCGCCTGCCACCTCTGCTGCCACGCGGAATGGGTCCGGGTGCCGATGCATCACCGCACGCAGAAAAAGGGCATAGGAGATGGTAGCGCCATAGGCAGCCGGATGAGTATGGGTAACCTCGCAGGCGGCCTGCAGATGCTCGCGCATCTCATCACCGTTTTTACAGGCGAGGGCAAACGGAACCGCAAGGGCCATACACCCACTGGTGGTTGAGTTACGGCCGGAGTCCGGCATCCCGGATGTGATGCGTGCACAGGCGGTTGAAACCGTGCCGTCCGGGAACCGTAGCCGTTTTTTCGCATGCATGCCAGCCAGCCTTTTTCCGTATTCCTCAGGGGTGAATGTCCCCTCCCCTAACAATTCGGCCGCACACAGCATCATCTGGGTATCATCAGTGAACTGGCCCGGCCGAAGGCCCTCGTTTGGGTGGCGGCGCAGTGGTTTTCCATACCCCTCCCCCAGACGCGAGAGAGAGGGGGGCAGTGTCTCCTGCGGCATCCCGATCGCATCACCAATGGCAGCACCCAACATGCATCCCCTATACCTGCTGAGCATATGGTCTAGTATAGCGATGCCGAAGGGAAAAATGCTCTGCAGAAAAGAGGGGGAACTTCAGCATCTGATTTGCTGATTAATGACTAACAGACGTTCTTCGGTCATTTCCCGGATGGCAGCCCGGGGTCCTTCCCGGCCAACGCCGGAGCGTTTTGTACCTCCATAGGGCATGTGATCCATCCGGAATGTCGGGATATCATTCACAATGAGCCCCCCCACCGGTATGCCCCGGGCCGCCTGATGGATCCGCATGATGTCATTCGTGAATATGCCAGCCTGCAGACCGTACGGCGTTTCTGCAGCCATTTCGATGGCTTCTGCCCATGTCTGGTACGGAGTAAGGGTGAGGGCGGGTGCAAAAAGCTCCGTCGCATTCACCGCCATCGCCGGGCTGGTATTTTCCAACACCGTCGGGTGCAGCACTGCACCTTCACGGATGCCACCGGTGCAGCATACCGCCCCGGCATCTATTGCCTCCTGGATCTTTTTTTCTGCAACAATCGCTGCAAAATCGCTGATCATCGGCCCCACATCGGTCTCCGGTGCTGACGGATCGCCAGTGATAAGACTTGCCGCACGTTCGCAGATTAACAGCCGCATCTCCTCATAGACTGCATAATGGACAAGGACGCGCTGGACCGAGATGCAGGTCTGCCCGCTGTACGAAAAGGCACCCTGCACAATCCGTGCAGCTGCGTAGGCGAGGTCAGCGTCTTCATGCACGATGACCGCCGCATTGCCGCCCAGTTCAAGTCCGACATGAGGTGTCCGTGCCACCGCCCGCAGATGCCAGCCCACCTCCGGGCTGCCGGTAAAGGAGACCATTGAAATCCGCGGATCGCGAACCATCGCCTCTGCGGTCTCCGGCAGACAGGGCAGAACCGATATGGCCGCAGGGGGTATCCCCGCGGCCAGTGCCGCCTTGCCCAGAAAGAGAGAAGACAGCGGCGTCTTTGAAGCTGGTTTCAGAATACAGGCATTGCCTGCAGCAAGGGCGGGCCCAAGTTTGTGACAGGCAAGATTGAGCGGGAAGTTGAAGGGGGTGATACCAAGAATGATGCCCAGCGGCACCCGGTAGACGTACCCGGTACGGCCTTCCCCGCCTTCCGTCCAGTCTAAGGGCAATATATCTCCCCCGATGCGGCGCGACTCTTCTGCGGAGATGCGAAGAGTGTCAGCCGAGCGAATTACCTCACCTTCAGCCGATCTTCGGGGTTTGCCTGCTTCAGAGGTGATGAGCTCCGCCGCCTCATCCGCATGCTTTTCCAGATAGTCGGCCATTCTGTTCAGGCACGCAAAACGCCGGTATGCAGAAAGGTCACGCATCTGCGCAAACCCGGATTTTGCTGCATGAATGGCATCATTACAGTCCTCTCTCCCCGCAAGGCAGACCGACGCCACCGTACAGCCAAGGTACGGGTCAGTGACGTCAAGAACGGCGGGGCTGGTGCGCCACTCGCCACCCACAAGAAACGGTTCCGGATCCTGCATGAAAGATACTGTATATACCATGTTTATATATACGTCGTACGTCGTTTCGGTGCCACTCCCCGGTCAGAGTCGGATGCGTGGATACACGGATACACCGGTGAGCAGGTAGACACGATTCTGCACTCTCCAGAGATAAGGAGGGGAGCAGGGTTGACGGGTAAACCAGCACTACAACCAGCACTACAACCAGCACTACAACCGATCCGGCAACAGGACTTGGATATGCTTAAGAGGATACTGTCCTAATGAAGAATTGATGTTTTCGGCCCGGGTATTTGAGACAGATTTCAGGACAGCACTGGAAGAAGAACTTGACCGGCGCGGGATGAGCATAAAGGAACTGGCGGGGATGGTGGGCATCTCCCCTGCGACCCTCTATAAGATCACCTCAGGGAATCGGGAACCCCGCTTCTCTTTGGTAAAGGCTATCGCAGTCGCCCTTGACCCAAAAGAAAAGGATTTTGTCGCCGTCATCGCTGCAAAATTTCTTCTGGATGAGCTTCAGTCGGTGAAATATACAATAGATGACACGACCTACCGCATCCACGGCTATAGCGCGAATACCATGGAAGAGGTGATCATCGCCGCCGTGCGGGCCGAAAAAGACGGCGCCATCGGAATCATCTGTGCTCCGATTCTCACCACCCTGGTAGAACGCATCGTCGATATACCGGTGGCCATCATCAGGCCCAGCCCTGACGCCTACCGGGCCGCCTTTGAGTCGCTGATCCGTCGCCGGGAATGAGGGGGCCCGAACCTCACAGTATTTTCATTTCTATCGCTGCAGAGCATAATAACCCCGAAAACGGTTAGCTAACCCAAAGAATAGCCAGAAAAAAGGTGGGTATCGTGCTAACACGACTCTTTTACTCAAAGACGTTTAGCAACATAGCGGGCAGAAAGAATGAGGGCCGCTGCCACTGGGAGAAGCGGGAAGGGCGTGCCCGTCGGAGTCGGGGTATCCTCGGGATGTGGCTGAGTTTCTGCAGCGGTAATGGTTGGTATCGTCTCTTTCGTGGCCCGTTCCGACAGGATTACCTCTTCTACTGAGGCAGTGTTCTTTAAAACAAATCCTCTGATGCGGGTGCCGTCTGTCAGCATCATCAGCCTTCCGTTGCCATCCATTGCAACAGCAACCGAGGCATCCACATCAGTAATCTGACCCGCTGACGAGCCGTCCCGCTCCACAAACCGGATCCCCTGCTGGTCTCCAATGGCAACAGTGGTACCATCCGCCGTCACCGCGACACCACCGGCACGCCGAACAGAATCAGACCAGAGGAGGCTCCCTGCCCGTGATAACAGAGCGACCGTACCATCAGCAGAGGCGGCAGCGATCGTTTGGGCATTACCTGCCAGGGCAACAGCGGTCACCGGTCGGCGGGAGAGCCCATATCTCCAGCGTTCCTCTCCCGTGCCGGAAAAAAGCACCACATTACCGGCAGCCGTCCCACCGATGATGTAGGCGCCGTCCGGGCTGAAGGCAACCGATATCAGATCATCAACGGTGTCAATTTTTTGCAGGAGCGTGCCTGTGGTGGTATAGATGCACAGTGTTTCATCGTCGACTGCGGCTGCGATTCGACTGCCGTCTGCCGTAACGGCGATGTCATTTACATAATTTTTGGTTTTTATCGTGGCAAGAACGGTAGTGTTTTGATGCATTACAAGGATGCCATCGCCACCTGCTGCAAGAATCTCCCCGTCGTCAGAGAGGGATATTGAGCGATACCTCCCGTTCGGGATGCACCAGCATTCAACACCATCTGCAATCAGCATCACGATACCGGTATCGCCGACAACGGCACCGTATGTTCCATCACCCGAAACCGCCGCATCCGTGATCCGGAGCCCTGACTGATCAATACCGGCAGGTACCCACTCCCCTGCCATCACCGGTGAGAAAAACAAGAAAAAAGAGAGAAAAAGTACGATAACAGCCGTATACCGCCCGTTCACTCATCCCGCCTCCTGAGACAGACTCCGGCAACAAAGAGAGCGACCACTGCACCAATACACGGGACGGGGCTCTGTGTTGCTACCGGCTGATCGTTCTTGTTTTCCAGGAAACACTCCGGGTGGATGTCGCGTGCCACACTCTCAAGTGCCTCAACAATACGCGGGCCCCCGCGATCGATGATATCAGAGTCTACCAGATAGACCTGGTTCTTTTTCACCGCTGTTAGTCCCTGGAACCGCGGTTCTTCGGTGATATATCGGTAGAGGATGTCCTCGTCACCACCCATACCAGCACCAGAATTTGCGATGATCACGTCCGGGTTGGTGACGATGAACTGCTCCAGGCTCACGATCTCCCAGCCCTGAACCGAGGGGAATGCATTGATGCCCCCCGCCATCTCAAACATCTCGTCCTGGAAGGATCCCGTGCCGCTGACCCAGATCGGATCATTCCAGACCATGTGAACGACGGTAGGAGTCGTGTCAGCGCCGGCAACCGCCGTTTTCACGGCATCAATACGGGTCTGCATTTCACCGACCACGACTGCAGCCTCATCGTCTGCCCAGGTGGCCTTACCGACGAGCCGGATATTGTCCATGACATCCCTGATTGAGGCGGGGTTCAGGGATATAACCGTGAACCCCAGATTGTCCAGGTGACTGATGACCTCCGCAGTGTTGCCGAACGCCGCCACCACGAGGTCAGATTCTGCCTGGACTACCTTCTCAATATTTACTGAACTGTAGCCGCCAACCCGCTCGACGGCAAGGGCCGCATCAGGGTAGTTGCAATAGTCAGTCACACCGACCACCTTATCACCAAGTCCCATTGCATAGAGGATTTCGGTATTGGCCGGTGAGAGTGAGACAATCCGCTGGGGCGGGGCAGGGATATACACCTTTTTTCCGAAGTCATCGGTGATCGTCCGACCGTTCGCGTCAGGAAGCGGCGACGTGATCTCTTTGGGAGAGGGAGTCATTGTTACAACCGGTGTTGAAACCGATGCAGGGGGTGGCACAGGCACTCCGTTCTTATCCGGGAAGACCGGATAGGGTCTGCCAGTCAGGGCAGGGATGGCCGTTGCGGTCATCTTGCCCGGCGCATCAGCGAGAACAGATGTCCATTTGAAATATCCCTCATCCGTCTGGAAGGAGATGAGATGGGAGACTGGGGTCTGACCGGTTGCCGTCGTCCAGGTCAGAGGGTCCTCACCTGCGGCCACAAGCGCCTGGATGACCCAGGAGTCGGAGGCAGAGTTTGTCGCACTGGTGCCACCATAATTGAATCCTCCATCGGCCTGCTGCTGTGCCCTCAGGAAGGCGATGGCATCCCGGATGACCGGTGCGTTTTGTGGTGTCCCTCCGGCGATGAGGGCCTGGACGGCAGATCCGGTATCATCACAGTCACTTTCTGCCCCAACCGCCCAGCTAAAGCCACCATCTTCGTTCTGCTGTTTTTTCAGCCAGGCAA
>CAZFXY010000058.1:0-10440 GCA_964523185.1 uncultured Methanoculleus sp. | reverse complement strand
TGATGGAGGGCATCCAGTTCGAGGAGGGACGAATAGAACATCTTGCTTATAGAATTCTGGTTATTTTGGAACGCAGAAAATGTCCGGTGAATGTCCTCCACGCGATACATCACCGGATTTGTCCCGGATGAAGTTTTCCCGGATGAAGTTGTCCTCAATGAACCTGTCCCCGATGAACAGATGAATTGTTTCTCCTCGAGATATGTCAGAGTCTCATACACGCGACCCCGGGGAATTTTGGTGTACTCATGCAATTCTGTCGCACTTGCCACACCCATGCCAAACAGAGCAACATAGATTTTTGCGTCATATTCTCGGAGTCCGCATCCAATAAGCCGCTCGTAGAGACCTTCATCGGCTGGAATACGAAAATCCATACACCATGATCTACCGTTTGCTATAAATATTATGCTCCTCGCCAGGGAGACAGTCCTTTTAAGCATGTTTGACGGTAGAGAATCTGTTCCTGAAAGAAATTTCAGACATTTCAGAAATTGCTACATGATGGTTACATGATGGTTACATGGTGGTCGCATGACATCTACATGATAACCACATGATAGCCACATGATACAAGGAGGAAAAAAGGACATGATCACAATAGTCGCCAAATGCCGGGTAAAACCAGAAAAAGAAGATGATATCATTAGACTCGCGCTTGATCTGGTAACCGCAAGCAGAAAAGAGAAAGGGAATGTCTCCTATGATTTCTATGCAGATGTATCTGATTCACACAGATTCACCTTTATTGAGGTATGGAAAGATCAGGAAGCCATTAATATCCATAATGGGACAGCACATTTCCAGAATTTCGTAGCGAAAGCAGAACCACTCTTTGCGGGACCACTGGATATCGCTCTTTACAATAAACTCTCATAAGACTGAATTAATCCCAATTCTTTCGCCTTTTTTTTGAAAAACTCACATCAGGTATGATACTATTCCCCATTTGGATATGACAGAACTTCGCCACTCAGAACTCCGCCACTCAGAACCCCTGTATCAGGAAAATTGGGATACTCATCTTTCACATCAATATAACAACCCTCCTGCCAACCGTCGATCTGCATGCGCACCTCTGTTACGTACAATTATGAGATTCGGGAAACAGGAGAAATCCTCTTATTCACCTGACGAATAGAGAACATTGCCCGAATAATGAAATAAATCCTGTCAGAATATTCACTCTCACATTGCGTTGACCCCAGTTTTCAATGGTTATGGTACCATGATGTGCAGTGAAAAAACAATGGACATTCCTCATTTTCCAATTTGTCCGCTTTGTCAGGAGCAGAATATATTTGTTAGTCTGTATCACTTTACCGTATATCGACTGCTGTTTTTTTGCAGTCAAAAAAGGGAAGGACAGAAAAACCATGGCAAAGAAAATCAAAGGACTCGCAATGAAGCGGATCGGAGAGATCGGCTGGATAGAGAAGGATGCACCAAAATGCGGACCACTGGACGCACTGGTAAAACCCCTGGCACTTGCACCGTGTACTTCAGACATTCACACCGTCTGGGAGGGTGCAATCGGTGAGCGTCATGATATGATTCTCGGACACGAGGGCACCGGGGAAGTCGTAGAAGTAGGTTCCCACGTCAAGGACTTCAAGCCCGGAGACCGTGTCATGGTCCCGGCAATCACTCCGGACTGGGGCAGCCTTGAAGCACAGGCAGGGTTCCCCATGCACTCCGGCGGCATGCTCGCAGGCTGGAAATTCTCTAACTTCAAAGACGGCGTGTTTGCAGATTTGTTCCACGTCAACGAAGCGGACGCAAATCTGGCACACCTCCCTGACTCCATTGATGTCTCCCAGGCGGCCATGCTCTCAGATATGGTCCCAACCGGTTTCCATGCAGCCGAACTCGCTGACGTCAGGCTGGGCGACACCGTCTGCTGCATCGGAATCGGCCCTGTCGGACTGATGGCGGTCGCCGGTTCAAACCTCATGGGTGCCTCTCACATCCTTGCTGTCGGAAACAGGCCGGACACTATCAAAGTTGCCAAAGGGTATGGCGCAACTGATATCGTCGACTACAAGAAGGGTGACACCGTCGAACAAGTGATGGATTTAACCGACGGCAAGGGTGTTGACAAGGTCTGCATTGCAGGCGGTACGGTCAAAACCATGGAAGAGGCAGTCGCCATGGTAAAGGCCGGCGGAAAGATAGGCAACGTCAACTACCTCGGTTCAGGCGAATTCGTCACCATTCCGCGTGTTGAATGGGGCTTTGGGATGAGCCACAAGTTTATCCACTGCGGGTTAACGCCCGGAGGCAGACTGCGGATGGAGAAACTCGGAAGCCTTGTAGAAACCGGTAAACTCGACCTCAATCCACTACTGACCCACAGATTCAAGGGAATGGACAAAATCGAGGAAGCACTCCTTTTGATGAAGGAGAAACCGGCTGACCTGATCAAACCTGTCGTTGTGATTGAGGAATAATCTTGCACAAATCTCTTACATAGCCTCTTACAAACTCATACAAACTCTTTTTTTCGGGATCCATACCCGTTCCCCCTTCTGAACAACCCCGGAACACATCAACAGAGAACGGTGTGAAAGCACCCAATATAGCCGGAACCGGAAGTATCGATGAAGTTCCTGCTGTACATCGCCATTGCAACCCTCTTTGTGGTATCAGACGATACACCGGCCATCCGCTGGCCGGGCGAAGTCCGTGTTCAATACGGGCAATTTGTTTCTTTCGGTTTCGTGCTCCGATCCAACTGAGCCCCTGAGTTCATCCAAATACCGTGGCATGTGGAAAGGCCCATGTGCTCTTTGTTACTGTCTGCACGTTCCCGGATGAGTTCAGCTGCAGTGTGCCCATGGATAGCATAGTGAAGGTTATTTCGAACTTTGGCAAAGAAGTCACGGGTCGTGGGTGCATGCGGGTTATAGTCAGGGCTTGTGGCATAGATGTCTGTTATCTTCTGGTAAAACCGCCATTCGCTGAGTCGTATCTCCCGAATATCATATTCACCATCATACCCACGGGAAAATAATACAAGCAGTGCGAGTCCATTATCATTAATGTCTAATATTTTAGACATATGTCTCATTTACTGGACAATCTGATGTAACACTTTTGTTATTCGGTGGGACACACACCAGAGAGTTCAATCTCGCCTGCCGCAACCGGTCGACAACAGATCCTGCCCTGATGGACATCTTTCATAATTTTATCGATTTTTCGGGAAATCTCCGGGGGTGAAATATGCTTCTCCACACTGATTGCAGACATATGCAGGAATGTCTTTCACAATAATGACCTCATCACCCACGCGGGCAATACCTTCACTTCTCCCTTTCTCCAGATTTCCTTTGCAATACCCGCATCTTTCAGGGATCATATACTAATTTTATCTCCTTATCCTGGAGCCAGTCCAGTGTAATGCATCAGGGGTATATGCCGTAATAATTCTGAGACTATTCTCACATATTCCCACGACTACATGATATGGCTGATCAGCCAAATTATCCGGGTTCCCTTTCCTACAGGTTTTCCCAATCAAGGATACGCTTGTATAGAGCATCATGAATCCAGAAACCGCCCTGATTGTGCAGCAGGTCCATCTCTTCCTGCAGTGAAACAACACGCCCTTCTTTCATTCCCTGCATTAAGAGACCAATAATTCCTGTGATCGGAATATTGTAAAGTCCTGCAATACGGCGTGCTTCTGTTTATCAGGGAATAGTGCTTCTGCTTCATCAAGGAGTAGTACATCTGGCTTTGTTTCAAGAGCGAGGACAATACTCTCCGCTTCGCCTGCATGGAGATCCTGTTCTAAGAGACGCACTAAATCAGTGTTTACCGGTTCCATAACAGAGATCCGCCCGGAATTGCGGGCTTGCCTGATTTCAACTGCTCCCGGACGTGCACCTCCTTCTTCAACAACTTCACGCCATACTGCCGGAGGTATATATATCGATGCAAAACGGTGAAGTATAGATAAACGATTAATCGCCGAGAGATGGATAAGAGGTGAAAAATTACTGACCGCTCATGGCATATGCAATATCCTGATCGATTTCATCATCTGAATAATGCCGGCGGATCTTTCGTGCCCCAAGCAACGCCTCCCATCCCCACCGGGTTACTCCTGCAAGATCACATGCCTTTCCGGAAGAAAGGACACCACGCTGATAAAGTGCCAGAGCAAGTTCCTGCTGGAGTTCTTCCTAGATAGTATCAGGAGGGAGACGGATTGCCCGGACGATATCGAAAGGTACCTTAATTGAAATGTCAGACATTTTTACGTCACCTGATGAATGGGTATTGGGCAAAGAGATCATATAATACCCGCGCAGGATCTGTTTTTTTGCGACACATGATAACGCAAATCACTCACTCGTAATATGCATCCGCCCCTCAGACCCATCCCGGTACAACGTCGCCACTTCCCCAATCACCACAACTGCAGGAGGCTTCACTCCGGCATCCCGTGCAATCTCAGCGATCTCCTCAAGAGCCCCGGAGGTCACCCGCTGATCGGGCCGCAGTCCACGCTCAATGATCGCCACCGGTTTCTTTGGGTTCATGCCACCTGCCACCAGGGCCTCGGCAATCATTGGAAGATTCTTCACGCCCATCAGAATGACAATCGTCCCGGTCGACTGCGCAAGCCACTTCCAGTTAAGAGCCGACACTTCCTTTGTGGGGTCTTCATGCCCGGTTAAAATCGTCACCTGACTCGCCCACTTCCGGTGCGTAACAGGAATCCCCACACACTCGGGCACGGCAATGGCACTCGTAATGCCGGGCACCACCTCGACAGGGATGCCATGCTCCCGCATCGTCTCCATCTCCTCACCGCCACGGCCAAAGAGAAAAGAGTCGCCCCCTTTCAAACGGACGACACGCAGCCCTTTTTTCGCATACGCAACCATCAACGCCTCGATTTCGTCCTGCTTCATCGTATGATCTGAGCCGTACTTTCCCACATCAATACACTCGGCAGTCTTTGGCAAAGAGGCAATCACCTCAGCACCGGGAAGCTGGTCATAGAGGATGACATCTGCTGTATCAAGCACCTCACGTGCCCGGATGGCCATCATGCCCAGCCCGCCCGGACCGGACCCGATAAGATATACGGTTCCGTTTGTGGTTCCGTTTGTGGTTCCGTTCGTCATTGTTCCGCTCATGATTATTCGTTTCCCACTGCTTTCCCCGTGATTATTCAGAATTTTGGAGTCCCAGCGTCTGCCGGGCCTCTTCAATCAGATCCCAGCTGATCTGTTTGAGCTTTTGACCGACGTACCGGCCTTCCTCCACCGAATCGCCGTTATCCTCCACCCGCTGATAACGACTGCCGTCAAGAGAGAGCACTTCGGCAATGAGAAATCCGTCCTGGCAGAAGACACCCTGCGGCGTAAAACACCCGCCACCGATCTCCTCCATCACGGCCCGCTCAACCTCGGTATCCAGCCGGGTCTGCGGGTGATCGATTGCACCCAGCGCTTCGATAAGCTCCGAATCATCGCGGCAGACCACTGCAATTGTCCCCTGATTAGGGGCAGGCACAAACCACTGCGGCAACAACTGCGTCCCGGGAAGATCCATATTCAGGCGCTGCATCCCTGCCTCTGCAAGCACAATCGCATCATACTGGCCCTCATGCAGTTTCCGCAGACGGGTGTCCACATTCCCGCGGAGATCACGAACTTCAGCACCCAGACTGCTTCTCATCAGTTGCGCACGCCGGCGTGTGGATGACGTACCCACCACATGGATATCCTCAATATCGCACTCGTGGACAAGAAAATCCGCCGGAGAGTCGCGTTTAAGAATCGCCGCCATGGAAAGGCCTTCCGGCCGGAAAGCCGGGATATCCTTCATACTGTGCACAGCAAAATCAATCTCGCCTGCGAGGATGGCATCGTCCAGCGCCCGGACAAAGATACCCTGCCCGCCGACCTGATGCATCGGCACCTGCGTCCGGTCATCGCCCACTGTCTTTACCTCGGTGATCTCCGTCTCAATGCCCAACTCAGCCAGCTGTCCGCAGACACGTTCGGTCTGCGCTATCGCGAGGCGGGAACCCCGTGTCCCTACAATCAGAGACATGCGGCATATGCTCCGGCAATCGTTGCCACATCTTCGTCAGAATGTGCCACCGAAAGGAAATTGGTCTCAAACTGTGACGGTGGCAGGAATATGCCCTTTTTCATCATCTTATTCCAGAACACAGAAAATGCCTTTGTATCACTCTCCTTTGCCTCACGGTAATTCTGTGGCGGGGCATTCCGGAAGAAGAGTTTAAACATCGAACCGAGATGCACAAACCCACCCGCCTGTGCCGAAGGAAGGGACTCTTCAATAATCTGTGCCTTCTGTGCGAGTGTGGAGTAGATATCCTGGTTGTCGCGCAGATGCCCCAGGCATGCAATACCGGCAGAAAGCGAAAGCGGGTTACCCGAGAACGTCCCAGCCTGATAAACCGGGCCTGCCGGTGCTGTTAACTGCATAATATCGCGCCGGCCCGAGAAACAGCCAATAGGAAGACCGCCGCCGATAATTTTCCCAAAGGTCGTCAGATCAGGAGTAATACCATATGTTACCTGCGCACCGCCGATACCCAGCCGGTAGCCGGTGATGACCTCATCAAAAATAAGAAGCACATCATGCTCTTCCGTTATTTTGCGCACCTCTGCGAGGTAGTTGTCATCCGGGAGAATCGGGCCGACATTGCCGAGCACCGGTTCAAGAATGAATGCCGCCACATTCTCGTTATTTCCCAGCAGCACAGACAACGCTTCGGGGTCATTATAGGGCACCTGCAACGTGTGACGCACCACATCGGGGATGACACCGGCAGAATCCGGCACACCCATTGTGGTCGCACCGGAACCTGCCTTGATCAGCACGCCGTCATGGGCGCCATGAAACCCCCCCTCAATCTTGATGATGTCATCACGCCCGGTAAATCCGCGGGCAAGCCGAATAGCGGCCATCGTCGCCTCTGAACCGCTGGAGACAAACCGCACCATATCCACCGAAGGATGATCAGCGATGAGCATCCGGGCGAGAATAAGCTCCTTTTCTGCAGGAGTCCCATAAAGCCAGCCGTCTTCCGCACAGGCGCAGATCGCCTCACGCACCGCAGGGTGGGCATGCCCGAGAATCAGGGGCCCATAACCAAGACAGCAGTCGATCAACCAGTCTCCGTCCTCGGTTAAAAGGCGCGAACCGGCGGCACGACGGGTATAGAACGGATACGGCGTTATCGCACGCACCGGGCTGGAGACGCCGCCGGGCATCAGGTCTTTTGCCTCGGAAAAGAGCTGTGCGCTTCTCATCTGAGCCACCCCGCTGCATCCAGCGCAAAGTAGGTGATAATAAGGTCTGCACCGGCCCGTTTTATTGCAAGCAGACTCTCCAGTGCCACCGCCTTCTCATCAATCCAGCCGTTTGCTGCGGCCGCCTTGATCATCGCATATTCGCCGCTCACCTGATAGGCAGCAACCGGCAGGCCGAGGGAGGCCACCGACTGCAGGATGTCGAGATACATCCCGGCCGGTTTGACCATCAGAATATCCGCACCCTCTTTGAGATCCATCTCAGACTCAAGAAACGCCTCTCGCGGGTTGGCAGGGCTCATCTGGTAGGTCGTCCGGTCTCCAAACGAAAAGCCGGAATCTGCTGCGTCACGAAACGGCCCATAGAGGGCACTTGCAAATTTGGTGGAATACGACATAACTGCCGTATCATCATAGCCTTCGCAGTCCAGCTCCTCACGGATGGCCATCACCATGCCGTCAAGCATACATGACGGAGCCACGATATCCGCACCGGCCTCTGCGTGAGACAGCGCTATCTGCGCCATCAGTTCAAGGGATGGGTCGTTTAAAAGGTCAGGTCCACAGGCGGTATCCCCGACAATCCCGCAATGCCCATGGTCCGTATATTCACAGGCGCATACGTCGGTGATGATGACAAGATCAGGCTCGGCCGCCTTCATGGCCCGCACCGCCTGCTGGATGACCCCCTCCGGGTTATATGCCTCTGTTCCCCCTGCATCCTTTCGTGCAGGAATGCCAAAGAGGATCACCGCACGGATGCCTGCACTGGCTATCTGGTGTGCAACCTCTTTTGCCATCCCCAACGGGTAGCGGTACTGCCCCGGCATGGAGGCAATCTCAACGGGCGTAGTGGCGGTTTCATCAAAAAAGAGCGGGGCCACCAGTTCATCGATTCTCAGCGCAGTCTCCTGAAATAAAGGCTGCATCTTCCGTTTTCTTAATCTTCGCAATCGTCTTTCCGGAAACATTCGTCATCTCCTGTAGTTACTGCGTGCACCAGGGACTGTGCAGACTCAATGTCACCTGTCTCAGCAGAGCGTCTCACCGAGAAGGTGATGTCATTGAGAATTTTCTTTACCAGCACCCGTGACAGGTCATCAAGGATCTCTTCAGCCGATGCACCCGATGACCGTAGGCGTGCCGCTGCTTTATCGCGTTCACGGCACCGGATGATCTCTGCCCAAGAATGGAGATGGGCAAGAAGATCAGAGGCACCGGCCCGGTTGAGGAGCGTGACAAACTGTGTCTGTTCAGCATCCAGGAATGCGTGCGCCTCCCTGGCCTCCTCTTTCCGGTTATTCATATTTCTTTCACTGACGGTGCGGAGATCGTCGATGGTGAAGAGATGCACGCCATCGATCTCACCGACCGAATCCTCTACATCCCGGGGTTGTGCGATGTCGATGATGACCAGCGGTTTTTTGTCTTCATCTAACGGCCAAACGCGGCCCCGCATCGCATCACAGGCCATATCATATCGGATGATCGGATGGGGTGCCGCCGTGCAGGAGATGATGACATCGGCAAGGGCGGCGTATCGTAAGAGTTCATCCAGGCGGACAGCCTTTCCGCCCACCAGATTTGCCAGCTCCTCAGCGCGTGCAAAGGTACGGTTGGTGACATAAATGGCGGTCAAATCCTTTTCCGCGAGCGCCTGGGTGACAAGCGTGCCCATCTCACCGCCGCCCACCACCAGAATATGTCGACCGCTCAGGCTCCCTAAGAGGTCCTCTGCCAGTTCAACCGCAGCGGAGCCGATAGAGACCGCCCCCTTATTGATATTCGTCCGCTTGCGTACCTCGGCGCCTACGTGCACGGCCTTGGTGATACATCGCTCTACCAGCGGGCTGGATGTACCGGTCTCGCGGGAGAGGGCAAGGGCCGTTTTCAGCTGCCCGAGAATCTGGTCTTCCCCGACAACCATGGAGTCAATCCCTGCGGAAAGGCGAAGCAGATGGCGCAGTGCATCCTCCCCTTCCAGCGTACGGAACCCGTCCCGGCCCTGTTCGCGAAGAAACGCCTCTGCCGCACAGACGTCCCCTTCCACCAGAAACTCAATTCGGTTGCATGTCTGGAGCAGAAGGGCCCCTTTAAACCGTTTCTGCGCTTCCGTGAGAAATGCCGCCTCATCGGGAAACCGGAATTGCTCCAGTTCTGCAATATCGCTCCCATGATGGCTGATGCCTGCAATAGCCACCGATGGAATTAATCCGTTCTTCATAGGTATTTCCTGAGTGCCTGTTCTTTTGCCTGTTCTGTGCCGTGCGAAAGGGCGTCCCACATCGAGGGGTCGTCAAGGACGGCATTGAGAATCCGGGATCGGATCTGCTGATCCGTGACCCGCCCTTTCAGATCTTCCCGCAACGCCTCCTGGAGCCGCACCATGCCGTCGATGTTTCCGCAGTGCTCTTCTATACAGAGACGAAGATGGCGTGCCATCGCGGGACTGCGCCCAAAGGTAGAGATCCCGATACAGTAGGTATCCCCCCGCACCATGGACGGGAGGGTGACATCACCCTCCTCTCCTCCCGCATCGTTGACATGCGCCCCGCACTGGCGGGCCAAACGACCCACTCTCTGACTCAGTTTCGCGTGTTCCAATGCGGTGATCACGAGGAAACTGCCTGAGAGGTGAGATATGATTTCATCGTCGTGCATTTCAGTTAGATCACACGCCACCGTCTCTGCGTCAATATCTGCAAAATCCGGGTGAAATGAACGGCTAAGGACCACCACGTGTGCCTCATGGGCAAAAAAACGCGCCTTTCGGGCACCGACCACGCCGCCGCCCGCAATCACGACCTTTGCACCCCTGAGGTCCATCATCAGTGGTATCATATCTAAATAGCATTGATGCTGCACGCATTTAACGATATCACCTTTCACTCCATTCGTATGCGTGAGGAACGCAACATCGTAAGGGTTAGAGATGAAGGACAATATAATGGCAGGATATATAATTCGCATAAAAAAGGCAGCGTTCTGAAAATGACGAGTACACAAACGCAATTCGAAACTATTATATTCTCTACAGGAGTATATTTTAGAGCACTGAGATGCGTTAGCATCACAGGGTAATTGCGCCGATAGTGTAGTGGTTATCACTAGGCGTTGCCAACGCCTAAACCCG
>CAZFXY010000057.1:0-10747 GCA_964523185.1 uncultured Methanoculleus sp. | reverse complement strand
TCTTGTCCTCCATGTGGGTTGCAACAAACCGCATCGCAGCAATGTTTGGCTTCCCATCGAGGCTGGATGTACAGAGATACACCAGACTCCCGCCCTTTCCGGGAACTCTGAGCCCCTCTTTCATCTCTTTTGTAAACGTTACCATTTTTTTCACCGTTGTTTATGAGTGTTTTTTAGTGTTTTTTAGTGTTTTTTAGTGTTTTTTAGTGTTTTTTAGTGTTTTTTTAGTGTTTTTTTAGTGTTTTTATGATTGTGTTCTTAAATTTTGGTATCCGTTTTTCGTCGCCACCTTTCTCTCACTTCACCGGATAGCCGAACCCTGCGGTTCCTGCTTTTCCCAAATCTTCTCCCAATGCCTGTCGTACCAATTGGGTGATGT
Organism: uncultured Methanoculleus sp.; assembly: GCA_964523185.1. Lineage (GTDB taxonomy): Archaea > Halobacteriota > Methanomicrobia > Methanomicrobiales > Methanomicrobiaceae > Methanogenium. The sequence goes on along the minus strand of CAZFXY010000057.1, from coordinate 10,368 downwards.
AGATCGGTTCAAGATTCATCCTTCTGCACGTGGCTCGCATGATCGATATACAGGCAGGGCAGATGAACACATAGTGTTTGGCACCGGCCTGAAGGGCATCCTCAATGTTCATTTGCTGGATACCCATTGCCCGTTCGTGCTGTTTATGGAAAATGGAAGACCCACAGCAGAGCCGGTCAACGCCGGTGTATGTTCGTTTCTCTTCCACGGATTCTACACCAATCAGATCAAAGATATCTGCAAGCCAGTCTGACCATATTTCCTGGTCACCACCGGTCGGTGCATACCGGGTGGTACACCCACCCTGCACGGCCACTTTGACATTGAGGGGTGTGATCTGATCGGGATTTTCCCGCAACCAGTCTCTGATATATTCGAGGATGTGAACTGGCCGGAAGGGAACTTCGATATGCTCCTGCATGGCAATGGTAGTTGCCACATTGTAGCAGGCATCATGGGTGAAGATGATCTCGTTTACTCCGTACTTCTCTGCCTCTGCTGTCAGGTTTGCAATGAATTCCGGGAGATAGGTCAGAGGGCGGGACGCCCGACCCAGATGAGTCTCGGTAAATCCACAGGCAATGCTGCCACCGCCAATGAGAGTCGCATCCGCAAACATCTTTCCGGTTAGGAATTCAACCTGCGGCACCACTTCAAAGATACCGCCCATTGAGATGAGCGGGCCTCCTTTTTTCCCATGGACGACGATGCCTGGCTTTGTCAGCCAGTCGCTGGCAGGTTTTGCATCTTTCGGAATACCCAGAATTTCAGTCTGTTCCTGTCTCCAGGCGATTAAATCCCATGGGTTTGCACCCAGGGGGCAGAAGTCATTACATGCTGCACAGGTGATGCACGCTGTCAGAATGGGTGCAATTTCTCCTGCAATCAGAGACTGGATCGCCTCTTTTGCCTGTGTTTCATCATAGGAAATATAGGGACAGCGGGTCAGGCACTCCCCTTTACACTTCGAAAATATACATTTAGACAGATCAAACCCCATACTATCACATTCCACCATCTGGACTGAAAGGACTTGAATATTGCGTTTATACTAAATAAATCTCTGATATGGCCGTTTCAACGGAATGTCACACACATATGGTTTCAACTGGGGATAGCATATTTTCAATCGATGGATTGAGATCCATCTGAGCTAACCTGGCCGGGGGCCAGAAGCCCATAGTATGACTTAACAATACTCACCGCATGAGTATGAAATTATTTGTGAGGTTAAGGGAAAAGGGGCAAAGGTATAATAAAAAGTGGTTTCACGCTGCTTATCGATCAATCGGCCGCACCACCGCTTTTTTCTGACCTAATTCCTTTACGTTGTTTCATCTGTTCATTCGGAGCATCAGTAGGTGCCTTTCCATCTGCGGCAGGAAATACACGGGCCAGGATCCGAAGGTTTCGAAGATCTCCCTGAATAATCCTGATTCATCAACAAATGAACGAGCGATCTCGTTTTTCCCGTTATTTTTTCTGCAGAAAGGTGTATCTCCAGTAGGTTTCATTGCCCCATTTCAGCAAGGGAGAAGAACTCTGTGATGGAAGGGAAGGGGAGTGTGATACAGCCCCATGCGGTATTTTGTTATTCCAGTACACGGTGTCCCAGTGTGAAGGACTGCGGCAAAGAGATACGGTATATCCGTGAGGTTGGACAGGGAGTATGTTCCCACGGAACAAACATCAGAGAAAGAAATATCCGGTTCAGAAGAAATATCCTGATTGTCTCATCTACTCTTTTATTTTACGTAAGGGCAGATGCGCATTCGGGCACATCAGCACTCCAAAAAATGAAGGAGACTTGGGGACGACAGGGAGAATAGGGCTATCGTTGTGCATGACGATAGGTAATCACCAATACTATTGAGAGATTTGTGTGAGAAACGCCGAACCCACTCTACCGGACCCGGTATCACCAGAAAAAAAGACCCGTATTCTGGTTGTACTTTCATTATCCGTCTTTATCTCACTTGTGGGTATCGGCATGGTTGTGCCAATTCTCTCAGTATATGCTGATACCCTTGGCGCATCGTCTTTCTGGATAGGGGCGGTATTTGCAGCATTCGCATTCTCACGCACGATTTGCATGCCATTTTTCGGCAGACTGTCTGACCGGTATGAAAAGAAGCATATCATGGCAACAGGTCTCTTCTTTTATGCCGTCATATCACTCGGCTACGTCATCGCACCCACGGTTTGGCTCCTCACCGTCGTCCGGTTTGTGCATGGCATCGCATCAGCGATGATCGCACCTGTTGCAATGGCATATCTGGGCGGGATCGCAGAAAAAGGTGAGGAGGCACACGTGATGTCCCGATATCAGGCATCCACACTCTTCGGATTTGGTGCCGGGCCTCTGATGGGTGGGGTTCTTTATGATCTCTTCGGATTCTCTGCAGCTTTCTATGCCCTCATGGCATTTTCTGCCCTTGCATGCCTTATTGTAATACTTTTTTTGCCTAAAGAACGGACGCTGCTGCCATCCACAGCAACTGCACCGGGTGAGAAAGGATGCATAGAGCCAAGGCCTGCCTCAAAGCGTACGAAAGGCAGGAATAGCGATGCCAGACGGACACTGCGCGGGATTCTTGGAAATCCGCTCTATGGCGGCACCATGCTGATCACGTTTGTTTGTGAATTCAGCATGATCTGCATTCTTGTCTTCATTCCCTTATTTGTCCCGCTTCATGGCATATCTCTTGGAGGCGCCGGCATCATCATCTCACTGAATGTCTTTGCGGCGGGCGCTCTCCAGATGGCATTTGGTCGAATCGGTGATCGAAAAAAACGATGGGCGCTTATTATTCCCGGAGCGCTGATCTTTGCGGTCACATTGATTCTCTTTACCTCCTGTACAACCTTTACCGGCTTTCTTCTGGTCGCGTTGGCGAATGCTACCGGAGCCTTGTTTTTCTTCCCTGCGGTGAGTGCCACCATGGTAGAGGCCGGCCGTGTGCATGGCATGGGAACAACGATGGGAATCTATAATTCTGTTCGGGGCGTGAGCGGAATTATCGCTCCTCTTGCAGGAGGTCTTGTTGCCGATTTCTTTGGGTTGGAGGCAGTATTCCTGCTGGTGGGCCTGTTCATCGCAGCTGGTGCATGCATATTCTTCCTTTTGTCGGTTCCTTCAGCATGCAGGCGCCGGAAATCGATTACAAAATAAATGGAAAACCTAAAAAAAGTGTACTTCCCTTTGGAACATATGCCGACACAAAGGGATTACAGACACAATACCCATTGTTTTGGTGTACTATTTTGGTGTACTATTTTGGTATCCATTTTAATGTAACTTTTTGGGTTATTTTCGTGTGGCCCGTTGCTCCGATGCTGCAACAAGCACGGGTGCAATCGTCTGTGTATTAACGCTCCGTTTTGCGAGTTTTGCCAGCCGCCGAGAATAATTGATATGTGCAATCTGGATGCCCAACAGCAGGCCAAAACAGAGTGATACCACCCCGATAAGCGCTGCACCTACTACTTCAACCATCGTTATTTCTCCTCCATTTAGCTCTGCCGCTCCAGTTCATCGATCAGCGGTTCGATTGAATGAGCGTCCCTGCATTTATCTGCCACAATAAGGAAACGCTTCTGAAAATGAAATGAGAGTCCATAATATCCCCCAACCCAGCCGATTGCAATACATGCAATCGCAATCCCCAGATACACCCATATATCCTCCATGAATATGACGTCTTACCATTCCTGACGCTTAATAGTATCCATTTTTTCTGAATCGTTTTGAATGGATTCTGATTTGATATCTATTTTTTTGCAGGTAGCATCGCCACATTCACCTATTTTTATGGCTGCTGACTCATCTTCCCAACGGGAAGGAATCTCTGGATGTTTTCTGTCTCCTCCCTTTCATACCTCCACGCTTCGACCAGTACATTTTTGCTTTGCAGCGAGAAGGTATCGTCAATGCAAACCGGAAAATTCAGAGAAACAATACGGGCATCTGACTGTATCTACCTGATAGGCGTCGCAGGGGACTCAGGGTCGGGAAAGACCACCTTCACCCGGGCATTCCGCCAGATCTTCGGGCCTGAACTCGTTTGTTCTTTCTCGATGGACGATTACCATCTCCTTGACCGGGAAGCCCGTGCAGAACGAGGCATTACTCCCCTGCACCCGGACGCAAACAATTTCTCCCTCTTTGAAGAGCACATCTCCCTTCTGAAACATGGCCAGACAATACTCAAACCATCCTATAACCATACGACCGGAACATTTGATACCCCAGCCCCATTTTCCCCAAAGAAGATAGTAATCGTAGAAGGCCTGCATCCCTTTTCAACCCTGAAAATGCGCAGATTGTTTGATTTTACCTGTTATGTCGATCCTGACGAAGAGGTAAAGTATGCATGGAAAATAGCCCGTGATGTCGGGGAGAGAGGGTATTCCCTCGACCAGGTGACCGCGGAAATTCGTGCACGCAAACCGGACTATGAGGCTTTTGTGGCCATTCAGAAACAGTACGCTGATGCTATCCTCAAAATTACCCCTTCAGTCTATGATGCTGCCCAAACGCGGGGCATGTACGCGGTCAGCCTGCTGCAGGAACGGTTTGAAAAGACCATAAAAAACATTGTCATCCCCCTGGACCTCTTCGCGATGACCTCCCTTGCGGAACGGGATTTCCTCATCGGTTTTCAGTCTGAAGAGCAGTATGGAAGAAAATTAGGCGCCATCCGATTCGATGGCGATTTCCGGATTGAGCTAATCCGGCGTCTTGAGGAGGCAGTGGGAGAAGAGACCGGAGTTGGCCCCATCTCTCTGTATGCGGGGCGGGAGTACGTGACCGCTACTGAGGCAATGGGGCTGATTTTAGCATGGCGTATCATCAACCGGCGTATCTTTATGGCATGCCGAATGCCCGATGCTGAATGATGCATGCGTGAAAAAGGCATAATCTATGCCGCAACATCACCTTCGGGAATTTCACCATTACCGGTGCTGCACATCATTTCAAGGAGCATCGCCGCACCGGCTTTGTCAAGCGGCTGGTTCATCGATCCGCATTTGGGTGAAAATATGCATGACGGGCAACCGTTCTCACAGGTGCATTCTGTGATCAGGCCGTGTGTCATCCGGATGATCTCTGCAAAATCAGAGTATCCGGCAGCAGCAAGGCCTGCCCCACCCTCATATCCATCGTAGACCATGATAGTGGGCATACCGGTATCTGCTGCACAGGGGGTGGAAAATCCGCCCAGGTCCTGTCGGTCACAAAGAACCGAGACGGGCATCATGGCAATCAAGGCGTGTTCGAGGGCATGCAATGTGCCTGCCGAATCGTAGCCTGCATGCACAAGGTCTGCCATATCTTCCGGGGTGAAAGAAAACCAGAAGGCCTCGGTTTCAAACGTGAGAGGTGGCAGTGAGAGGGATTCGGTCGTCACCGGTCTGCCGTACCGGGTCACCCGGTAGGCCGGATAGTGCTCGCTGATGGTGACACTTCCGAATGAGAGGCGACACCCCTGGGTATGGATGGCTTTCTCTTCCCGTGCTGACTCCGGATGTCCTGATGAGAGGACACTGGTTCGGAAATCTAATTTTGTTTGGTCGGCACGGATGATGCCTGCTTCCAGGTCAAAGGAAGAGATGAGATAGGTATCTCCTGCATGCAGGAACACGGCACCCGGATGTGCTTCACGAAATGCCGGTCCCGTCTCTATGGTCTCAATGATGCTGCCACCCGACACTATTTTTAACGGTTTTCCACCCGTTCCGGAGATGTGCACGATCTCAGCAGGACGGGCTGATCCGCTATAGACTGCACCACGGTTGGTTCGGGTGAGTGCCCCGCCCCGGATAAGCTCTTCTGTTATAGCAGATGCCAACGGGCCGAACCAGGAGATGCAGTCTTCATCTGTTAACGGAAATTCTGCTGCTGCACAGAGCAGGTGGCCTGCCAGAATATAGGGGTTCTCCGGGCTAATCGTGATATTCTCGGCAGGTCTGCAGAAGAATGCATCCGGGTGGCGCATATAATACTGGTCCAGCGGATCGTCTGATGCAATAAGGACAGAAAGTGCATGCCGTGTGGTCCGTCCCGCCCTCCCTGAGCGCTGCCATGTTGCATTGCGGGTGCCGGGGAACCCTGCCATGATAACGGCATCAAGGCCTCCGATGTCGATACCGACTTCCAAAGCGTCTGTTGATACGATCCCCCGGAAATTCCCTGTCTTCAGCCCTCTCTCAAGGTTACGGCGGTCTTCGGGAAGATATCCTGCCCGATATGCCGGGATTTTAATAGACTGATTGCATTCTGCCATATTGGCAAGGGTCTCTGCCCCTTTCCGTGAGTTGGTAAATGCAAGAGTCTGCAGATCATCTGCGATACAGCATTTCATCAGTGAGGCGGCCGCCCGATAGGTGGAGTCTGCCCCATCCGGTGAGGTGTACGGATTATAAAAAAGAAAACTCCGCGGCCCCACCGGTGCCCCCGATGAAGTGATCACGGAAACGTTCCTGCCAGTGAGTGTGCGGGCAAAGGAGGCAGGGTTTCCGAGGGTGGCACTGGCAAGAAGGAGTCGTGGATCACTGCCGTAGAGAGCGCCCACCCGGAGCGTGCGCCGGAAGAGCAGGGCCGCATGCGATCCTCTAACGCCCCGGTAGCGGTGTGCTTCGTCGATCACCAGGTATCTGAAGTTTTTCCAGACACGCTGCCAGAGAGAGTGCCAGGAGAGGACATGATGCAATTCATGCGGGTTTGAAAGAATCACTCGTGATGATGCACGTATCTCTTTTCTTCTGCTCTTTGGAGTGTCCCCGTCATACACGGCCGGTTTTGCATCAGGAACGATCTCTCTGCACAATGACGTAACAGTGGCTAGCTGGTCGCGTGTGAGTGCCTTTGTGGGAAAAAGCAAGAGGGCACAGGCAGCAGGATCTCTGCTCAGGCCCTCCAGGATAGGGATCAGGTAGGCAAGAGTTTTTCCGGAGGCTGTCGGGGTGGCAAGCATCACATCCTGGCCTTCAAAGATCAGCCTGCGTGCCGAGGCCTGATGCGTATAAAGACGCAGGTTTTTCTTTTTGCAGTATTGCCACACTCGCTCTTCCAGCGGCGGAACAGGCTCTGCATACTGTGCCGCTACACCGACCGACTCCTCGCGGTGCGTTATATGTCCTGCGTATATCGGGTTTGTGCAGATCCTGTCGGTCAGCACAGAGGGCACAGGCATCCCTCCAGGAGGCGTTCATAGATCAGAGGGAGATTGGCAATATCAAGGCGATTGTGCTCTGCAATCGGGACAAGCGGCCCGGGGTTACCTGACCGGCGGTACGTCTGGTAATACCATGGCACCAGACTCCCGGGCAGGTCCTCCTTTCGGTACCGGCCGAGTATCTTTTCTTCCACAGTCCCAAGGCGGCAGTCGGGCAGTTGTCCTCTCCACTGCCGGCGGACGTGATAGAGAAGATCAGTGTGTGCCGGTGAGTCAGGAGCGGGAATGCCATAATAGCTTGCACGATCCCGGATAAACGGGTAATCAAACGCCCTGCCATTGTAGGTGACAAGCCTGGTAGCACTGGTGATATCTGCCATGACTGCCGAAAGGGCACCGGGTTCTTCGCTGATGTCACGCAGCAGATACTGGGTAATGGTCATATGCGCACCCTGCATCCTGCCCACGCCGATGAGAATCGCAGGCCGGGAAAAGATGCCCAGGGTCTCGATATCAACAAAGAGGAGATTTGATACAGGAGTCGTGAGGGAAAAGAGCAGTGAGAGGGAGTCAGAGGATGAACACCGAATATGGCAATGCGCCTCCAGAAATGCCCAGTCTTCTGCGTCTGTTGCATCCGCAATAGTGCGGGCGTCCGCACCAAACCGTGGATGTGTGCTGAGATCTGAAATACCCCGGATGCCCCTTCGATGCATTTTTTCAGCAGTAACCTCTCCAATACCAGGGATCAATCGAAGTTCACGCAGAATAGCATCAGAAAGAACGGATACATCCGGGCGCCGGATCTGCATGGCTTCAGACGTTTCAACTGCATAACAGATCCCCTGCGTGGTCTCTCTCTCATGACCGCCAAGGACTTCTTCCAGCGTACAGCCCTCATACTCTGTCATCAGGGAACGCTGCATGCGGTGTGCAGCCATCGGATCGGCGATCCCCGGAAAAAAACCCGGTGAATCCGGCATGCATGTATCCGTCGGATATGCGGCAGTTGCTTGGCCCACCCATCTCTCTGCAATCCCGGTGATCAGCCTCCCGTCATACATCTGTTGTACCTGTTATCAGGCTGTGAGCAGTAAAGGGCATGCCGGGGAGGGTGAAAGTAAATCAAGCTGATTACTATTGTACCCTTCACCTGCACTATTGTACCCTTCTTCTACGGTGGACGGGAGGGGGCAGGGCAAAAAGGTCAGTCTTTTCCGTTCATCTGACAGAATCGGTAGTGATGAAAGAGGCTCACTGGTGGTATCTGTTTATGATACCTGCTCTTGTTCTTTCTATTACTGCATGCGGTTGTATCTCACCTTTCCTCAGTTCTGATCCCACGGCAGATTATCCAAAGGTTGGTTCGTACGAAGAGGATGGCAGGCTTGCCACATCATACCTGGCATTCACCTTTCAGAAAAGCCATATACCGGTAACCGTGAGCGTGCCACAGGGTCTGTATGAAGCCGCATCCGATGCTGAAAAACGGGCTGTTCTTCTGGGTGACTGGAAGGAAGATGACGACTGGATCACGGGGTACTACCTTTCGTTTCTCACCGATCCGCAGATGGAACAGGTGTACTCTGCCACAGTTGATGCCCTGAGGGCAGGCGCGTCCGGAATATCGGAGAGTAGTGATGAATACCTTGAATATCTAACCGTCTATGTGCAGTCAATGGCATATGACACCTCACCTGACGAAGCAGCGCCAAAATTTCCGGTTGAGACCATTGTTGAGACAGCGGGTGACTGCGACGACAAAAGCATTCTTCTCGCAGGGCTCCTCTCGCGGGAAGGGTATAATGTCTCACTCCTTTATTTTCCCGCTGATTCGCATATGGCGGTGGGAATTGCTGCGGATGAACCCGGATTTCGTGGCAGCGGCTACCTTTTTATTGAAACAACCAATGTGAGCCTGGTCGGCATCCCCACGAAGACGTTTGAGAATGGCGATCTGCTCACATCAGACCTTTTTGTCATCCCTATAGGAAACGGCACAAAAGGGTATGGAAAAATAGATGAAACGCGACGGATTGACCGCGCGGCAGCCGAGGCACGCTCACGTGCGGAAACAAAGGTTCCATCCCTTGCTGTGCAGAATGATGAGCTGAAACTGATGAAACGTGCCCTAGAACAGGAAAATGACGCCCTTTCACGCCTAAGGCAATCCAAAGATATTCAGAGATATAATGTGGCAGTCGGGGACTACAACCGCCATGTAACAGAATACAATCAGCTGCTTGAAGAATATCGCACCAGCTATGATGCATATCTCACAGAGGTAAATTTTGTGAATTTTGTGGCAACTCATCTTTCTGATCGTCCCGGCCTTTCAGATGCGGTCACCGTCTGGGAACACGGGTTGGGATAAACGCACGCAGGGTTGAATTATTTTTCCCATATCCTCTTTCATGCAGAGATGATAGGGGAGAGTGCCTGAGGAGTGCTTTCAAAAGAACCCTCAGTTTCTTTTCCACCCGTTATCCTTCTGGAGAAGAATGCCTCCTTGGACATCTGGCTTCTCCGAATAATCTGCGGATATTCTTTTGCCCGTGTTGCAATGAACTCAAATGTCTGTGACATACTCCAGACTCGTATCGTGGGATATATGGCAGTGATCTGTGCGGAGGGCGAAAGTGAATGTGATACTCCTGGATACCATGGATACCATTCCGGCATTTAATCACCCCCGGGCAAGGACGACATCCCTATATCAGATCCAATCAGATAGAGATCATACAGGTGATGTCATGTTAAATGTTGAAAATCTCCACGTCGAAGTGGGTGGAAAAGAGGTTATCCATGAGGTAAATCTCCGCATACCAGAGGGAGAAACCCATGTCCTGATGGGACCAAACGGGTCAGGGAAAACAACCCTTCTCCGTTCCATAATGGGATTCAGTAATTATACGGTTACCGAAGGACAGATCACCTTCCGGGGACATGATGTCACCAAACTCCCTCTGCATGAACGGGCACGCTATGGTATGGGCATGATGTTCCAGCGCCCGCCAACCATCGCGGGTCTCAAACTTGGCAAGCTGCTGGATGTGATGTCCGGTGGAAACCCCGCAAAAGCGCATGAATATGCCGAAATGATGAATATGACATCATTTCTGGATCGCGATCTGAATGCAAACTTCTCCGGCGGCGAGATCAAACGCAGTGAAGTGCTCCAGCTGATGGT
>CAZFXY010000056.1:0-10861 GCA_964523185.1 uncultured Methanoculleus sp. | reverse complement strand
AGTTTGGGGGATGAAGCAGGAAGCCTCTGGGTCTTTAGCCCAGAGGTAGTTCACTTGTATGAGCAGCATCTAAGGTTAGGTACAATGCCCCGTGTTGCTCCCGGATACAAAGAAGATGTGCGTCGCCGCATTATGAGAGCGGCACTGGAAGAAGTCAATATCAGTGGTTTGCAGGCATTCCGGATGGAGGATGTGGCCGCACGTGTTGGAATTTCCCGCGCTGCACTCTATAATTATTTCAATGACAAAGAAGCTCTTCTTGCCACAATCATTCGTGAAATGCAGGAAGAGGGGATGTCAGTTCTGGAGGTCACCTTCCATGAAAAATCATTTCGTGACGCCCTCTCTGTGATCTTTGAAATGATGGTGCTCTCGGTAAAGGAGATGCCCGGGGTTGAGGCTGAGCTCATCAGCATTGCCTCCCGTAATCCGAAGATTCAGTGTTGGATGTATGTCGCTTTTGAAGATGGGGTTCTGGAACTGTCTAAACTCATTGCAGAAGGACAGAAAAGTGGGGAGATTGTATCTGCTGGCGATCCCCGCTGTCTCGCAGAGATCGTGATGTACACGCTCGGGGGGCTGAAACAGACGATCATCTTTGGGTCTGATACTGATGTTTTGAAGAGGCGCTGGAGCGCCATGACGAATTTTCTCTTTTTCACGGAAGACACCGCGGACGAATGAGTCCGCTGCCCTTCTCTGTTTTCCCCACGTCTTTTTTGGGATTCTTTCGTTTTTAAATTCGGATGTACCTTTTTCGTATGTAATGCGTGAGCATCCGTGCGCTGTTTGCTATTGCGAACGAATGAGAATGACGGGAGAAAGAAAAACAGGAAAAAAAGAGTGAATGAGCACCCGGTGATAAATGCAACCGGTGGATTGGTGGATTGGTGGATTGGTGGATTGGTGGGGTGCATCATGCACCGGTATGGAACAATGAAGACTATCTTCTTCATTGTTGCTTATCGTCTGTAAAGGTTCATACGCGGTGAATTTCAGGCGTCGGGGCTTTTTTCTGTGAAATATGTGTGGTTGGAGGTGGTCACAGAAAAGATCCGGATGGTATTTGGTATCTGAAATACGCTGCTGCCTGATGAAATCTGTCCTCTGTGGTTGCAAGCGGTGATGGTGTGTATACAACAGGGATATTCCCTGAAATAATTTGATTGATCACTGCTCCGGAAATACCGGGTGCTATTCTATGATGACACGCGTGTCACCGATATGACATTTGCGTCACCTATATTTATTTTTAACGGACCGGTGTGTCATCGACTTAGAGAGCTTCTTTCTGGACGCACGATACGTCCGACGATGCAGGGGATGGCAGCATATGTCTACTCAATAACTGAAACATGCCTAAATCTAAAAAACACGTTTTATCCGGAAATTTTAGCATTCTCAATCCATACTGCCACTGGTAAATCCGTCCAGATCAAGTGTCACATACCGGAATCCCAGGGTATGAAATACCCTGCTGATGGCGTCCCGAAATACAAAGATTCGTTCTGCAGATTCGGGGTCGGTCTCGATACGTGCCACATCGCCGTGCACCCGCACCCGTACCTGCCGCGCTCCCACAGCGTAAATTGCCTCTTCTGCCCGCGCAATACGGGCGAGAAGCTGTGGTTCAAGGCACTCGCCATATGGCATTCGCGTAGCAAGGCAGGACGCAGATGGTTTTGCATATTCAGGTATGCCATGCATCTTTGCGATGGCCCGGATGTCATCTTTGGTGATGCCTGCCTCGACAAAGGGGTGGGTAATGCCTGCCGCAAGACCGGTCTGGTAACCGGGGCGGTATCCGGCGATATCATCGGCGTTCGTTCCGTCAGCGATGGATGCAAATCCCTGTTCATCGGCTACCTTGTGGAGAATCCGGGCACTCTCCTGTTTGCAGATGGCGCATCGGTTCTTCGGGTTCATCCTGAATTCGGGGTTTTCCAGGATAGCTGACTCTCTGACAAAGAGCTGCAGCTCTTCCCGTGCAGCGATGTCACGGGCTGCTTTTTCCTCACGTAAAGGGAGAAGAGGGCTTACTATCAGGCAGCAAGCTGTATTGTTGCCCAGCACATCACGTGCGACCATTGCAAGAACAAGGCTGTCGATGCCGCCGGAGTATGATACCAGCAATGATTTTTTGTCCCTGATTGCCACCCGCAGGCGTGTGTAGCGCTCCTGTCTTCGTTCTGTCATGATATGACCGCCTCCCGGTTTCCGGGATGATATGCTAGTCTTTGACTTGTCTCCGATAAAATCTGTTGCTGTCCTCAATCAGGGGAGGAGTGTTTTTGGTCCCAATGATTCGTGAAGAGATGTGGTCCCTTTTTTATTGAATTTTTATTCGCTCAGAGCATTTCACTATTTAAAAATTTATATACTATTAACAAATTGATTGAGTTAACTTAACATATCTGTTATAACTGATTTAAACATAAAGCTTTAAACATTTTGGGGCAGAGTCATATCTCTGATGAAACGGAAACTGGTATTTATCATGGCAGTCGCAGTGGTGTGTGCGACTGTGTTCATCTGTGGCTGTATGGGAGGTAATGATACTCCCCCAGCTGATCAGACACCTGTACCGACCGCTGGAGCGGAAAAAATTGCCCTGAAAGTATTCCATGCAGGCAGTCTCACAAGCCCGATGGAGAAAATGGAAGCTGAATTTGAGGCAAAACATTCAAATGTGGATGTCCAGCTTCACCCGGGAGGCAGCACTAAACTGGCAAAGGAAATAACTGAGCTTGGTGCAGCGGCTGATGTGTTTGCATCTGCAGACTACACATTGATCCCCGAACTGATGATCCCTGACGATGCATCGTGGTACGTGACCTTTGCAAAGAACCAGATGGTGCTCTGCTACACGGACAAGAGCAAATTTGCTGACGAAGTGACAGCAGATAACTGGTATGATATCCTCGGCCGTGAAGGCGTTACATGGGGTTTCTCTGACCCGAACCTGGACCCCTGCGGCTACCGGTCCCTCATGACAATTGTACTCGCCGAGCTCAACTACAATGACGATACAATCTTTGAAAACCTTGTTGGCCAGCATTCAAAGATCACCTCGACGGTTGAAGATGGTGTTGTCACTGTTCATGCAAAAGAAACCGGCGTCGTTTATCCGATCACCATCACCCCTAAGAGTGTGGAGTTAATCGCCGGACTCGAGTCCGGGAACCTGGACTATGCATGGGAGTACCGCAGTGTGGCAGAGCAGAACGCAGCATCCGGTGTGAAATTCATTGAACTGCCTGAGGCCATTGACCTCTCATCCGTCGCCTACGAAGACACCTATGCAAAGGTGCAGATTGATACCGCAGGTGGCATGCTGGAAGGCAAGCCGATTGTCTATGGTGTTACTGTCCCAAAGACAGCAGACAACCCTGACACCGGTGTTGAGTTTGTCTCCATGCTTATCGGTCCAACCGGTCAGCAGATCATGGCAGATGCAGGTCAGCCACCAATCGTTCCTCCGGGCGGGTTTTTTGACATTCCCGCAGCTCTGAAGGACATGGTTGAGATGACCGCCTGAATCTCTCCTTTTTTTTAAATTCGGAGCAGATGAATGAAGAAGCCATCTACGTTTCCTGATTCCTGTCTCCTGTCGTTTGCTCTGATTGGCAGCCTGGTAGTAATTCTGACCGTCATGGGTCTTCTCACGATTACTATCCGCCAGGTGTCAGACCTTCCGTATTTCATCTCGGTTGCAATGGAATCAAAGGTCATGGACGCCATTGTGCTGACGATGGCAGCGGGTCTGAATGCTGTTGTCCTGCTCATCATCTTCGGGACCCCCCTCGCCTATATTCTCGCACGCACCAATTTCAGGGGGAAAGGACTGGTGGAGAGTATTGTTGATGTTCCGGTGATGCTGCCGCATACCATTGCGGGCATCATGGTCTATATTCTCTTTATGCGCCGGGGGGTCATCGGTGAACCCTTCTCACAGATAGGCATCATCTTTGAGGGTGCGTATCTGGGTATCGTTGTGGCGATGTTCTTTGTCTCTTCCCCGTACTATGTGAATGCCGTGCGTGACGGGTTTGAAAAAGTCCCTGTGCACCTGGAGAATGTGGCCCGGACCTTGGGGGCATCACGGTTTCAGGCATTTTGTCTGGTTATGCTACCGCTTTCCCTGCGGCATATCTTCAGTGGGAGTATTCTTGCCTGGGGTCGCGGGATTGGTGAATTTGCTGCCATCATCATGATCGCCTATTATCCGATGGTCATATCGACACTTATCTACTACAAATTCACGACCGCCGGTCTCAAAGAGAGTACGGCGGTGGCATTTGCAATGATCCTGGTATGTCTTGGGATCTTTGCCATTCTGCGCATCCTGATGAAGAGGGTGGGAGTATACGATGATAGAGTTTGATAATGTCTCGCTGAAGCTGGGTGACTTCCGCCTGAATGAAGTGAGTCTCAGGGTAAATCACGGAGACTATTACTTTATTATGGGTCCTTCGGGCGCAGGAAAGACGATTATCCTTGAGGCAATTGCAGGTCTCCACCATCCGGATTCGGGATGTGTGAATATCGACGGTACGGACATGAGTGGTGTGCCACCGGAAAAACGAAGGATTGCGCTGGTCTACCAGGACTATTCCCTCTTCCCGCATATGTCGGTCCATAACA
Source organism: uncultured Methanoculleus sp. (assembly GCA_964523185.1). Lineage (GTDB taxonomy): Archaea > Halobacteriota > Methanomicrobia > Methanomicrobiales > Methanomicrobiaceae > Methanogenium. The sequence goes on along the minus strand of CAZFXY010000056.1, from coordinate 6,217 downwards.
ATGTCGCATTTGGGCTGAAGATGCAGAAATTGTCAAAACCTGAGGTTAAGATGCGTGTGACTGAAGTTCTCGACCGACTAGGTATTTCACATCTTGCAGACCGTGCCCCATATACAATGAGTGGAGGTGAACAGCAGCGTGTGGCACTTGCCCGGGCTCTGGTGACTGAACCGGATATCCTGCTGCTTGATGAACCGTTCTCTGCAATGGATCAGGTGATCCGGGACAAGTTTGTGGCAGACATGCGAGCCATTCACAAGGAACAGAATCTTACCATTGTGCAAGTCACCCATTCCCGTGGGGAGGCCCTCTCGCTTGCCACCCGTGTAGCGGTCATCATTGACGGTACCCTCGAACAGGAAGGTGCGTGTGATGAGGTATTCCAAAGACCTCCGAACCGGAGGGTTGGCAGGTTTTTGGGGATAGAAAATATCTTTGAAGGTATGGTAGCAGGCACCGGTGCCGGGGGTTCAATAGTGACGGTTGACGGGTGCAGTATCAAGACTACGGATGCGATGCCTAAAGGGTCTCAGGTCTGTGTCTTTATCCGGGCGGCTGATGTCTCCGTGCGTCGTCCGGATATGATTGCAGATGACGAATACAACTCTTTCCCAGCAAAAATCGAGAAAATAATCCCCCGTAAATCGTATTACCTGCTGGAGATTTCCTGTGGAATTAGTTTATATGCCCTCACCACCGAACAGGAGATCAAAGAAAAAGGTCTCGCACCGGGACAGGCTGTTTCGGTTTCGTTCCGTCCTGCAGCAGTTCATGTCACCGCGGATGACGGGCTATCCCCTTCTCTGTCACCGCCGTTCTGAATCATATATGCCGGTTGGATTGACGGGGAGATTGACGGGAAAAAATCTCTTTTTTTCTTGTGACGTGCGTTCCTCCTTTTTGATGATGGGACTTTCTGTGTCAGTGAGGAATATTGGTTCTTTGCGGTCAAAACATTTAGGAATTTCTTTGATTCAGGGGAGTTCATTTCCCTGAGAGCCCCCAACCGATGTGATGGATTCTGTCCGCACACCGGGCAGAGCATTCGCCAAGGGTGATTACTTCGTCTGCATCTTCTGCAGCTGCAAAAATATTCTTTGCGCCAGTTGAAATGAGGGTAGTGCATGCTGCTCCACCGTAGTCTTCTTCGGTGAGCTGTATCGCAGTGCAGTGGCAATTTGTCCGGTGTTCGCCACACCTGCACCGGGGAAGATGGCGGGGTAAATGGTCATCTCTGCTGGCTGTGCTGTTTTGCATGAGCAACCGCAGGAACAGGTTGATTTGTCTGCCATTTTTGCTTTATTCCGTAAGATAGCCTGAAATTTCTTTCACGTCAGCCACTCGCCCTGAGACTTTAAGCTCGCCATCAATGATGAGTGCCGGTGTGAGCATCACACCACGTTCCATGATCGCGTTTATATCTTCAACTTTACGGATCTCTGCTTCTGCTCCGGTCTCTTTCACTGCTTTTTCCACATTCTTCAGGAGGCGTTTGCATTTCATGCACCCGGTCCCAAGGACTTCAATTGTTACCATACTTGTTCATCTCCTTTTTTCCCTTTGCTATTCTTCACATACGTTACATCCGCATAGGATTCTTCAGTGGGTTTTGGCACGTCATTGTAGACTTATCACCTGCAGAAAAAGTTCTCTGCAGGCATCTGTGCCTTGCGTGAGGTCTGTTTCTATCATATCCTGAAATATTATTCAGGCATGGAATGGCCGATGATAATCCCATCGACAGATATCCGGCGGTTTTTTGCGTTGTATCAGCCACACAGCATGGTTTACTCCCATTCACCTTTTTTTCTCTCTCTCTTTTTTCCTGATTTTTTCTCACTCAATTTCTTTATCCGGTAAGAGCTCCGTACAGGACTCCTGCTGCCGTTGAGAATACCATCACCAGTGCGACGTAGGCTGCTGTCTTTTTTGCACCCATAATCCGCGTGAGAACGAGTATGGAGGGCAGACTGATAGTTGGTCCTGCAAGAAGCAATGCAAGTGCCGGGCCGCCGGCCATCAACCCCTGCATGTAGCCGAACGTCCCGCCGATGATGGGCACCTCGAGAAGGGTTGGCATGTAAAGAATTGCTCCAACGACTGCCCCTAAAAAGACTGATCCTACTGAATTTGTCCCGAAGAAGGGCTGGAAAGTCTCCGGAGGGAGGAAGAATGCGATCACGCCGACAATGAACGTGCCGCCTACGAGTATCGGGAATATTTTCTTCACGAGATCCCCTATCTCATAGCCCCATTCCGTTACTTCATCACGTTCAAAAAAGTATATGAGAAGAACTGCAATTGCCAAGGTGAGAAGGTAGACCGCCGCAAGGCGCAGAACAATGTCGAGCTGTGAGGCACCGATGATGAGGACAAGAACCAGCATCACAAAGAATGCGGGGTTCACCCAGCGTGGGCGTGCCTCTCCCCCTGTTGCCATCCCGACCATCTGTGCTGCGGCAGCTCTGGCTTCTTTGTCAGATTCTTTGAAGATGGTTGCCATGATGAGGCCGATAACAATTGCCATCAGAACAGCAGATATCGCACGTGCAATGCCGATATCCACGCCCAGCACGGTTGCGGTGTAGATGATGGCGAGAATGTTAATTGCAGGACCGGCATAGAGAAAGGTGATGGCAGGTCCGATACCGCTGCCTTTCTTCATTATTCCTGCAAACATCGGGAGAATAGTACAGGAACAGACGGCGAGCACAATGCCCGATATCGAGGCAATACCATATGATACCGACTTCTTTGCATCCGGACTAAAGTATTTTAGTATCGCATCTTTTTTGACAAATGCGGCGATTGCACCTGCAATAAAGAATGCCGGCACCAGGCATGTTATGGTATGTGCGGCAAGATACTCGATGACGGCGTCCAGTCCGGAGATAAGTGCTCCGGCGATATAGTCTGTCATGGTTAATCACTATTTGTTCAAATTTAGTTGAACTAAACTATACGATGATAATATATAAAAGTAATTCAAAATTCCTTGAACAATAGGTGCTGGCCGGATATCGTGAACTACCTTCGCAGAGATCTGCCATCGACTGACACACACGGTAGGAATATCATGAAATCATCTGGCTGTAGTGAAATACCGGCTGAGGCATTGGAAACCATTGCTGAACTGGGGGGGCTGGAAGGCCTTATCTCAGCCCTTCCGGACAATCTAACCGTTGCACGCGTACGGGCATTTCATCATGCCTGTGCTGATGTGTATCGTATCAAAATCATAGAAATGCTTCGGATTCAGCCTCTTTGTGCCTGTATTGTGAGGGAGGTGCTGGGGATTAGCAAATCAAAACTTTCCTACCATCTAAAGATTCTCCAGGAGGCGGGGATGATCACCGGGACTGCGAAAGGGACATGGATTGTCTATGAACTGACTGAGTACGGTGAAGTATGTTCTTCCATGAATGCGAGGGTTGGTACACCTGTTGGAGATGGCAAAAAGGATGAATGACGTAGAGGAGAAACTACTCGTTCTTATTACCTGTTCGGGCCTGTCAAACACCGGAAAATGTAGCACACAAGCAGCAGCGATGCTGCGCCAGCGCAATCCGGGGTTGGTTGATTATCACCTCTCCCCAACAGGGGCAGAGTCCCTGACGGTGCCGGAAGGGTTGAGCTCTGGTTCCCTGCAGGTCATTGTCATTGACGGGTGCAAAGATTTCTGCGGAAGAAAAAAAGCAGAACGGTGTGGTCTTGTGGCTACCCGCCATGTGGTGGCAACTGACTGCGGGGTGGTAAAATCCGGTATGGATGAGCCGACATTTCGCGATATTGAAGTAGTCTGCCGTGCAGCTGAAAAAGAGATGTGCCGGTAATGTGCAATGTGCCGATAATGTGCACTTTCTGCGGAAAATCGTGGATCCGATATATTTGCGTCGGGCCTCGGAAACACGGCACTATTTTTTTTCTATTCTTAAGTGAGGATTTGGTAGTGTGACAAAAGTTCTGCAAAGTTGCAGATGCCCCGTTGATTTTTATGCCTATGGTGATGTATGTGGGGTTTTACCGCTGTATTTGGAAGTGACCTGAGCACAACTCCTTATTTACTCCCCATCATTCGGTTCGTTTCCCAGGCCGCATCCGGAGCCACTTGGGAAACTGAAGCCCGGTCTCAATGGCAATAGCCCTGAATACAATGATGAAGCAAATGGCAACAACTGACCACTCTGTAGTATACTGGGGGGCAATGTCAAGCAGAAATACGTACAGGATTGCACCAACCAGCACCGGGGTGACAAAGAGCTCTTCTGATGCAATCACCATCGGTGGCGTGCCGGTGAGGAGATCCCGGATGATACCGCCTGTGCATGCGGTGACAAATCCCATGATCACTGCCACCTCACCCGAATGGCCGAGGGCCAGTGTCTTGTCAATGGCAGCAACGGAAAAGACAGCGACACCGATTGCATCTGCATACAGGAGCAGCTTCCACATCTTATTCCGAAAGATGGACGAAAAGAGGAATGCCACAATGGATGCAAGAATTGCAAGCCAGACGATTGTAAAATTCTCGACCCAGAACACCGGAATATTGAGCGTGATATCCCGTAATGTCCCTCCGCCAATGGCCGTCACTACGCCAAGCACGAAGACGGTGAGAATGTTTGCATCCTGTCGGGCACCTGCTATCACTCCGGATATGGCAAAGGCAGCGACGCCGACGATGACGATAAATAACGGGGGATCTACCATTCCAGATACGAGATGGGACGTATGAGCTATTAAGACATGTGTGGAGCAGCAGACATCTGGTTCTGGCTGAACTCTCCTTCATCACCAGCGGGAACCAGCATTCTTTCTATCGGAACGGAACGGAACGGAACGGGCAGGAAGCATTTTGGTGTAGGGCCGGAACGCAAAACCAGGACGTACCTCGCCGATCAGGCAAACGGTTGCCCTGAGACTGTTCAAAAAAACCCGGTATCTGCCGGAAAAAAAAGGGAAATAAGAACCCTGAGGTCCCGTTTGGATCAGTTGTGGATGGCGTAGACGATGGTTACGGTTGCGGTCACATCAAGGGTGCCTGCCTCGATGGGTGTTGGTGCGTAGAATTTTGTCGATTCTCCTCTATTGTCGTATGACATCGTATCTGCATAGGCCATCGGGGTTGAACTGCCATATGTCATGACGTCCTGCACGCCGGTGATGGTCACACCAAGGGCACCTGCCAGTGTATCAGCATCGCCACGGGCCTGTTTAACCGCTGCAATCAGTGCCTGTGCACGCAGGGACTGCGCCTTTTCATCACTGATGGTAAACCGGACGGAGTTCACGTTGTTTGCGCCGTTCATCACCGCGGCATCGATGATCTCACCGGCACGGCTGACGTCGTTATAGGTGACGGTTACGGCATTTGAGACCACATACACCTCTTTTTTGCCGCTGAACGGACCGTAGTCATCCGGTGTCTGGGAGTACATCCGGTAGCCGGATGTCCGGATGTCTTCCGATGCAATACCGAGTTTTTTCAGGGCACTGATCACCGCAGAGGTCTTTTGTGCATTCTCCTGCTGGGCGGTGACCGGGTCGGTGTGGGTCGTCTGGACACCAACAGAGATGATCACTTCATCCGGGGCAGTGGTCACCGATCCGGTGCCTGACACGGTAATTGCAGGAATATCTCCTGTGCCTGCGGCGGCTGCCGGGATCACGAGGCAACACACCATAAACAGACAGAGGATGAGCCATTTCATCTTCGTTGTCATGTGCACTAATAGGCACGGTTTTCATATAATCCTGTCTTTGACTTCGAATTTGTTTGAACATATCCCTCTGTGAGAACGGTGTGATGAACCCCGATTCTGGTAGGGCACTTTTGTACCCGGATGCTGAAGAGCCGAATTGTCGTTATAGTTAAATAGTCAACCTGCACATGTTGACGTATGTCACTCTCCCTGTCTGACCGCCAGTTCGAGTTCTGGAGACTGCGGCGCGATGGTCTGGCAAACACCCGCATCGCAGAACAGTTTCGGATCTCCCGGCAGGCCGTCTCGAAGGCCCTTCTCACCATGGAGAAGAAGGTAGAAAAGACGCTCTTAGCGATGGCCCGTGCAAACCAGATTGAGGTGGATCGGTATAATGTAGAGGTAGGTATCCTTTTCGGGCGTTCTGTACCGTTCAACGCGAAGGCCATCGTATTCGTATCGGCAAAGCACGGGGTGCAGGTCTGGTACGAACATGAAGGGGACTGCGGTTCATG
>CAZFXY010000055.1:2725-11108 GCA_964523185.1 uncultured Methanoculleus sp. | reverse complement strand
CGGACACGTCCCAAAATGTATCTCCCGGTCTGTGTTTTGTGTGTTTGTTAACCATTCTTGCATATTTTTTCTGTTATCCGTGTTTCTTTGGGTTATTCAGTGATATCACGGCCATACATAAAAATCAATATCCCACTATCCGTTACTTTGTCATTAGCATATTTTGGGATGGCATGCTTTAAGAAAAATAAAAATAGAGTATTGACAAACACCGAATATCATCGGGGAGGCAGACGGGAATATGAAGATAGAATCGATACGGCTGAAGAATTTCAAGGCATTTCAGGACGCTGAGATGACTGATATTCCGAACTTCTGCATCATAGTGGGGGCGAACGGTACCGGAAAAAGCACCCTATTCAGTGTATTTGGTTTTTTAAAGGATGCACTTGCAGGCAATGTCAATACTGCCCTGTCAAAACTCGGCGGAAGCAGAGGATTTCAGGAAGTCAGGAGCAGAAACGCTAAAGGGCCGATAGAAATTGAGATTAAATTCCGGGATTCGCCGGAAAAACCGCTGATCACCTATTTTCTGCAGATGAACGAAAAAAAAGGCCGGGCATATGTAGAGAAGGAGATACTCAAATATCGCAGAGGCAGCAGGGGCCAGCCCTGGCATTTCCTCGAATTTTCAAATGGAAAAGGGAATGCCGTCATAAACGAACTTGATGAGACCACAGATGTAGCAGATTTAGAACGGGAAGAACAGACTTTAAAATCCAATGACATCCTTGCCATCAAAGGCCTTGCCCAGTTTGAACGGTTTCCGGCGGTTGTGTCTCTCGGGAATTTAATAGAAAACTGGCATGTGTCTGACTTCCATATAAACAGAGCCCGCCCGGAACAGGAGGCAGGGTATGCCGAGCATCTTTCTTCTGAAGGGGAAAATCTTTCCCTTGTTATCCAGTATCTCCACCAGAACCACCCCGAAACGTTCAAAAGTATCATTGACCGGTTACGGGATCGTATTCCCGGAGTGAAAACCGTCGAATCGAAAACAACCGAAGAAGGGCGTGTTATGCTGAAATTTCAGGATGGTTCGTTTGAAGACCCGTTCCTCGCCCGTTATGTCTCTGACGGCACCATTAAGATGCTCGCATATCTGGTTCTTTTGTATGATCCAAATCCGCACCCGCTTCTTTGTGTTGAAGAGCCGGAAAATCAGTTGTATCCCAAACTCCTCTGGGAACTTGCCGAAGAGTTCAGGAGTTATGCCAATCGTGGCGGGCAGGTATTTGTATCAACCCATTCCCCTGATTTTCTGAATGCGGCGCGGGTTGATGAAGTTTTCTGGCTGGAAAAAGCAGATGGATATACAACAATATTGCGTGCAAAGGACGATGAGCAGATTGTTGCCTACATGGAAGACGGTGATCAGATGGGATATCTCTGGAGACAGGGCTTCTTTGGTGAGATGTAGGTCATGATACAGACACTCTCATCCTCCCAAACAGAATGCCAAAATCCGTTCTGGCGCAATTGATTTGAATCCTTTCGTTCGCCCGTCCCGGTGCATCAACCCCTCAAAACCACCCGGATTACAATCCGGCATTCTTTCCCCTTAAACCAGACAAAAAGAATACTGAGATGATAATAATGACCACACCTGACACAACCATCACTTCCGTTCATGCCCGGGAAATCCTTGACTCCCGCAGCAACCCGACCGTTGAAGCGGAAGTCACGCTTGCCTGCGTTGCAGGCCGCAGAAGAGGAGCTCGGGTTTGCATTACCGGTGACGGTTATCCCCTGGTACCGTTGGGAAGAGTTGTTGGAATCAGACGATGTCTTCGCACGCAATGTCATGCGTGATCACATTCTGCTTGGGGGGGTCCGCCTGTGATGACGATGGACGACTGCAGAAGAAAAGGTCTCATCCGGAAGGATTCTGAGGCCCCGTCACGAGTTTTTGCCTCGATTGCGATGGCACGGAGGTTTGCTCACATCGCTGCTTATAACAGTGTGTTTCATGCGGGACGGGCTCTGTGCTCTTTTCCCATGGGTTTGTCAAGAGGAACCATGCCTGCCTTGCAGTCGCTCTCAGGCACTTCTGTCGTGATGATGATTTTATCGAATCGTTTCTCAGAACAGCTAAACAGAACAGTCTGAATTCTCTATATTTTGCCATACCCTGACTTGCTCTGTCCGTTTCCGTTCAGGGGTTGGTTATCCCCCCTCCTTCAAGACAGACAGGAGGGCAGGGGTGGGTTCCAGCATTACCCAGTCTTCCTGCACAATTGTTCAGATATATCTGGCGTCGGTTAGCATATGCAGATTCATCTGGGGTAATGTTTGTCTGACAAGGGTACCAAAAAAGTGGATAGGGAAAAATTGGTGTTCAGAGGTTTTCGGTAAAGAAGGCCACCAGCTTCTGCCAGGCATCCTCCAGAGCAAGGGAGGATTTGAAAGACGTGCCGCCGAAAACACGGGTCTCCACGACCTCTGGTGCCGGCAGTCCCGGAAGGGTGGTGAGGTGACCTGCTCCGGGATATTTCAGGTGGGTCACCGGCTTGCCGGCAGCCTTCAGGGATGCGGTGATGGCGTCTGCCATCCGGCTGGAAGGCCAGACCGCATCGTCGGTTCCGGAAACCAAAAAGACCGGTCCGTGAATATTTTCGACCGGAATCCGGCTTTTTCCCATTTTGTCCGGATTCTTTTCCATGCCCTGTTCATAGATCTCACGGAATACAATCGGACGCCCGCTCATGAGTTTCAGCAGGTGCATTCCTGAGAAGTGCATGGGCATGAAGGGAAGCGCTACCTGCTCTGCGGTCCACGAACTCTTTGGCGCCCCTGTCTTTGTGCCCTGCCAGACCACAGAGGATGGTGAGTATGCGGCCACCGCCCGCACCCGTTCGGTGCGGGACGCGAGAAGGAGTGCCAGTTCTGCACCTTTTGAGTAGCCATAGATACCCATCCGATTTGTATCCACTGCAGGGTATGTCTCAACCCAGGCAACGGCACGGTCAAAGAATTCGAGCGGCACCAGAGAGAGCTCTTCATTAAGTGGTTTTTCTCCGAAGTAGGCAACAGAGAATGTAGCAATGCCGTGGGATGCCAGCAGTGCCGGGCGGGGTTCGGTGAACCCGCCCTCTGATCCCCCAAGGCAGATGATCACCGGAAACGGACCATCCCCGATTGGGCAGAAAAGGGTGCCCCGCAGGGGGCCATCCCGCACCTCTTCCCTGATGGTATTTCTCTCGTTATAGACATGCAGCCTCAGGCTGGCCCGGGCTGAATCTCCGTCGGCTGCCCGGACCAGGATCTCAATTCTTAGCGGATTGATGGTGTTCTTTGCAAAGAGTGGTATTGGCTCATTCGGCTCATCGATTGGTCGCATGGAGTCAAAAATCTCCCACGGGTCTATTTCGTCAAAATTCTTGCCGTTGGATTCTGCGGAGGCAACCTCCAGGCATCCCTGTGGGTTGAGGGTATATGGAACAACTCCCTGCCAGTGTCTGCCAGCGTCATCGGTGGTCTTTGTGGTAATGGTCACCCTGGCATGGGGTTTAAATCCCCGCAGAAGAATATCGGGTTTCCTGTCAATCATCACGTTCCGGGAGGCGATCTCAATCCGTGGCCCCGGTATTTCTTGTTTTTCCTGGTTCATTGCTGTTCCTCTCTTTCGGGAGTCGTTGATCTGAACTTGTATGGCAACATAATAAAGGAATAGGATGACGGAGAGGGAAAATGAATGATATTCTCCCTGTTTCAGGCTATCAGATACTACATCGGAAGAGGGATTTCTTCTTCCGGTGCGATGTGGGTGTTATTCAGGCAGCATGAACGTAGGGGTTCTTCTTCGTGCCGGTGTCTCCATCCAGCACCAATTCTGGGTTTAAAGACGCTTAATTCAGAATTTGGGCTCAATATGCCGGGTTAATAATTGACGGTATCCATTGCAGACGGCAGGTCGCTGGTGAACCCAGAGAAGGCTTCGGGGTTGTACAAAAAAGGGGCGCTTCGTTCAACCATCCTGACCATGTACGCCTGAGAAAAAAAAGAGAATTATTCCTTTCGGGAAAGAACAATGGCACCGAGTGCCGCCAGTCCAAAGAGTCCGGCCAGGGGGAATGGGCTCTGTGTTGGCTCAGTTACCGGGAGATCTGCAGAGATTGAAACAATTTCCCCTTTTGCCGGGTAGTTGGTAATCTTTCCGGTGTAGGTGGTGTATCCGGGCTTTTCAACCTGATAGGTGGTGTATGGAGTTCCGGTGGTGTATATTTCTATCATCAGGGTGCCGTCCTCTTCGGTGACACCTTTGTAATCGTTACCGAAGTACACGGCAGCTCCGCCGACATTGGTGGTAAGCTTGTAGTATCCCTTGTCGCCGCCAATAAGCCGCTCTTCTATCTCAGCTGAAACCTGAACGATTTCGCCCTTTGCCGGGTAGTCGGTAATCTTTCCGGTGTAGGTGGTGTATCCTGGTTTCACAACTTGGTAGGTGGTGTATGGTGTTCCGGTGGTGTATACTTCTACCATCAGGGTTCCGTCCGCTTCGGTGACACCCTTGTAATCGTTGCCGAAGAACACGGCAGCTCCGTCAGCATTGGTGGTAAGTTGGTAGTAGCCCTTGTCGCCGCCAATAAGCTGCTGTTCTATCTCAGTTGAGATCTGAACGATTTCGCCCTTTGCCGGGTAATCGGTAATTTTTCCGGTATAGGTGGTGTACCCGGGCTTCTCAACCCGGTAGGTGGTGTAGGGGGTGCCGGTGGTGTATACTTCTACCATCAGAGTACCATCTGCGTCGGTTACGCCCTTGTAGTCGTCGTCAAAGAGTACAGCTGCACCATCAATGCCAGCATTTATCTGATAATATCCGATATCTCCGCCAACGGTTCCTGTCATGGCAGCAGCCATAGTGACAAGAAGTGCAGCTGAAAGGAGAACAGTGATTGTTTTACGAATCATAGCGAAGATTTTCGCCTGCATAGCTTATTATTCTTCGTGGTCTGGTGCAATGCGAAGGGACACGTGCAATGTCATGGTTAGCGACATACTCCGTCTAATGGCGTTGATTTATCCGCTATTTACTGAGCATTTTTTATTATTCAGCCGCTCGTTTGCCCTGGTTTTTTTCCCGTCTCTGCTTTATCAGACAAACGAATAAAAAGAACTCTGCCCCGAGGACGATATGGATGCCCGCCCAGATCGCAAAGGAGATGAGATACAGGATGTTCGGAGGAAACAGGGATGTGCCCGCGCCCAGAAACGCAGTGATGCTCAGAACCTGAATGAGCCCTCCCGTGGCCGCTGCGCAGAAGAGCGCGGCAACCACCGTCAGAATGCCTGCGCAGGGCGCATATTCCGCCTTTTCTGCGAGGATAACAATCGGTGAAAGGATGCACAGCGGCCAGGCAAGGGTGAGAAAAACTCCGGCCAAAATGCTTGCAAGCCCCCCCGTGGTTCCATGTCCCATCGCAGCAAAGATGACTGCTCCCCCCGAGGCACACCCGAGAACGAGACCTGCCTTCACCCACCCTCTGGCAGGTATCAGGGAGAGGGCGGCATACAGGATGGCACCGAGCACAGCGGCTGTCAGGCCGGGTAATAAGACCAGAAAAATGAGAATGAATGCAAATGATGAGGCAGAAAACATTACCGGGAGTCAGTGTGACAACACTTCAGTCTTTTGTTGCGTGTGCCTTTCTTCTTTAAAACACCCCTGCCAACCGTATTTTTCGGAAAAAACCCCTAATATCTCTGAGAAAAAAGGGAATCCGTGCAGGGATGAAGAGAGCAGGCAACCGTGCCGCAGGTGTAGGGCAGCCTCCGTCGCGCAGACATAGGGAGACTGCCACAAGAAAACTCCACCCACACGGGACCTGTGGTAATGGTAAATTTATGCTGTTTTAATTAAAATGCGACCTTCTCGTCTAATTTCTGGCATTTTCCTGCCGTTGCGCTAAAAGATGGTCCGATAGGAATCTCTATTACCTCATACGCCATTTACTTATGTGAGTTTATCTCATGAACGACAGAAATAATTACCGGGGCGGAAGCCGTGGTCAGGATGGCGGACAGCGCTCCTTTGGTGGGCCCCGCGAGATGCATAAGGCAACCTGCGCAGACTGCGGAAAGGAATGTGACGTTCCGTTCAAGCCTACCGAAGGAAGGCCAGTGTACTGCAACGATTGCTTCCCAAAGCACAGAAAACCCAGATACTAATTCTTTATTAGTATCACATTTTTACTATTTCCTTTCTTCTGAATGGAATTTGTCTTTTTTCTCATCACCTTTGTCTCATCACCTTTGTCTCATCACCTTTGTCTCATCATGTGTCTCATCATGTGTCTCATCATGTGTCTCCTGAAGAGTCAGTTTCAATGGTTGACCTGCCGTAATCTGTTTTGACCTGATGATCCCTGCTGCCGCTTTTCGTGTACCTGCGGGTAGATCAACAGAAGATTTTTTCCCCCCAGACGCAAGACAACAAGACTGGCTGGTGGTATGATCAATAATCTGAAGCAGATGATACAGACGAAATGCCGCGGGATGGATATTCCTCTCTCAGGCATTGCTCACGTCTCACGCTGGGAAGACCCTTTTCTGAACCCCGGGATGCCAAAGGCTTTTTTCCCTCATTTCATATGGCCCGACGCAGAGTCTGTCGTAGTGATCGGTCTCCCCGTGCATCTCCCTGTCCTCGAGACGTCGCCATCGATCTGGTACCGTGAGGAGTATCGCACCATTAACGCGCTCCTTGACCAGTATACCTACCGGCTGGCAGAATGGCTTAATCAGCAGGGCTATCCGTCTGTCTCTGTCCCCCGCGATGGATATGGAGACGTGAGTGTGCTGGTAAACAATCCGGTGGCCTTTTTTTCCCACCGCCATGCGGCATACCTTGCGGGGCTCGGCACCTTTGGCGTCAATAATATGCTGCTCACGCTGCAGTATGGACCGCGGATCCGGTTTGGATCGGTGTTCACCACGGCCCCGCTTACCTCTGACCCCATGATTACGAGAACGCTCTGCACCCGGTGCATGCAGTGCGTCGAGCATTGTCCCGTGCAGGCACTCAATGAAGAGGATTATCCCGATGGACTGACGGATACCGCGGCCTGCGCCGAGTACAGCCAGCGCCTTAACAAACACTACCGTTCTCCGTGCGGCGTCTGCATTAAGGTCTGTCCGGTGGGTGAGGATCGGGTGCACTACCGCCGGGAGGATACCGGGATATACCGGAACCGTCGTGGTGCAGAAGACTACCACCGTGCCTGGGAACATGTCCGCCAGTATGGGGTGAAGTGACCACCGCCTGCCCCCTGCGCCACTATTTCGAAGAAACCAATATTGCACGTCCGGTGCAAATGATACTATAGAGAGAGAGAATCGTCTGTTCTCTTTCGTGTCCCCTCAGGTGTAAATAGCATATGAAATTCGCAACGCTTACTGAAACGGAAACTGCTGACAAAACCGTACTCCTGCGTGTTGATTTTAATTCCCCGATAGATCCTGCCTCAAGGAACATTCTTGACGATAAACGGTTTCGGGAACATGTACCGACGGTGCAGGCACTGAATGATGCAAAATGTGTCATCATCACCCACCAGTCCCGCCCCCTGAAAAAGGATTTCACCACGCTGGAGGTTCATGCCGCCCGGCTGGAGCGCCTCATCGGCCGCCCGGTTACCTACATCGACGATATATTCGGGCGGTGCGCCCGTGAAGCGGTGGCGGAGATGGAAACAGGCGACGTGCTGATGCTCGAGAATGTCCGGTTTAATGCCGAAGAGAACCTGAAGATGTCAGGTGAAGACGCCCTCGGAACACATCTGGTGCGCAATCTCGCCGCTATGGGGGATATCTATGTGAATGATGCATTCGGCACCGCACACCGATCGCAGCCGACTATCGTCGGCCTTCCCCGTGCGATGCCTGCAGTGGCAGGGCCCCTTATGGAAAAAGAGATTGCCACCCTCTCAAGGGTGTTCTCCGGAGCACCGGGGCCTGTTACCTTTGTGCTCGGCGGCACCAAGGTGGACGATTCCCTTGATGTGGCGGCACATGTCCTCTCCAATGGCATTGCAGACCAGGTCATCGCCGTCGGCGTGGTGGCGAATGTATTTTTTAAGGCTCAGGGCATCAGTATTGGGTCGCCGTCTGAAGATCTCATCCGCACGCTCGGCTACCTTCCGGAAGTGGAGAAGGCCCGCGATATTCTTGCCAGATACGGGGATAAGGTTGTTCTGCCAAGCACCGTCGCAGTTCGTGACGGCGTCTCTCGCCGTGAGTGTCCAATCACCGCCATCCCTGATCTCCCGATTCTTGACTGCGGCCTCGAATCCATCGGTACCATAACTGACCTTATTCGTGCATCCGGCACGGTGGTCTTAAACGGCCCTGCCGGTGTCTTTGAAGACCCGCTGTTTGCAACAGG
>CAZFXY010000055.1:0-2625 GCA_964523185.1 uncultured Methanoculleus sp. | reverse complement strand
TGGGAAAAAGAGCATGGGGAAAGGAGCGGTTCTGCTTTATCTCACGTACATTCCGTAGTTTTTTTCTTTTATCCTGCGTTCCCCTGTTCTTTGCCCTCTCTTATTCATTCGATACGTCTGCCCGGAACACAAAATGGCGGGTTTTATCGTTTTTCCTTCCCGAGTATCTGTATAATGTATAGATCTGGTGCTTTATGACAGACAACGCAGGGATCAGAACAAAGGTCATGCTCTGTGAAACCCCCGGAGGGGAGAGGATATACCGGGACAATACGAGCATTGTCGCTGTCCTGCCGCCGGGGCGGAACGTGCTTTCTACCTCATGGCTAAACGGCGGGTACCATGAACACCTGCGGATGGTCTTTAACCACCAGATAACCGGGAATTCATGCCGTTCAGACGACCTTGAGGGAGGGAGCATTGATGCGTATCTGCGTCTTACCGCCTCTCGCCTCGGGTTTGACCCTAGTCTGTCATCAGGGATGCTCACCGGAGCGGATATGAAGAATGCAGCCGTTGCCACACAGACCTTCTGTGGGCTCAGCGTGACTGCGGTTGTCACCGGAGGTATTGAGGGGAACGGCGGGCGTGCCGGTGATCCGGCCTCGTTTTACGAGGAGAACGGCGAATTTGGTGGCCTCGGGGGGACGATCAATACGATGCTCTTTATTGGCGCCTGCCTTGCGCCGGAGACGATGGCCCGGGTGGTGATGACAGCAGCCGAAGCAAAGGCGTCTGTGCTCCAGGAACTGATGGCGCCGTCCTGCTACTCAACAGGCATTGCGACCGGGTCAGGGACGGACATGATCACCATCGTAAGCGATCGTAACCATCCACTCTGTCTTACCAACGCGGGCAAACATGCAAAACTGGGGGAGCTCATCGGCCGGTGTGTCAGGGAGGCAACCCGTGACGCCCTCGCCCGGCAGACGGATCTCTGCCCTGAATGTCAGCAGAATATGCTGGTCCGGCTTAAGCGGTTTGGTATCGGGGAAGAAACGTTTTGGGAGATTGCCAGCACACTCCCGGGTGAACACTACCGTGAGGATTTCTGTGCACGCCTCAGGGAGATGGCAGATGATCCAATGCTGGTGGCAGCTACCGCCGCTATTCTCCACATTGCAGATGAAGTGGCATGGAAACTGTTGCCTGAGGATGTCGGGAGGCGGGCTCTTTACGCGATGATGGCGGGTATTCCTGCGGCTATCGGGATGAATGTGTCTGTCGTCCGTCCCGATGGTTTTTGTAGTGGCAATGAATCGATACCTGGAGAATGGGTTCGTTTTGTTGTCTGGTGCCTGCTGGAAAATCATTCCTGAATTGCGGGGGTTGTTTTGTATTGACCTGTTTGTTTGATTCAGTGTGGTTGGTGTGGTAATCGGGCAAACTGATTGTAATGGCGGTATGCCTGTTCCTTAATGCGGCTGCCGTTCTTATGTCAATTATTCACCGATGAGGTCAGATGGAGCTTATGCATCGTATTACTGAGGGGTGTACGATAACAGAGGTGTGGATCTTTTATCGCTCAACAGAATTCTGATTGGGTAGTATTCGTCTTATGTTCAGGAGAGATGGAGCGATTAAATTTGTTTTAATAATAAAAAACGTAACTATTCACCTTATCAGTTCTTGAAGTGTATATGGATTGCCCCGAGCTAGCTTCAATAATGCTTCAAAAACTGATTTGCCACATTTCCTGGCCGTAGAAATATAACATCTCATCCTGCAGAACCTTTCAGCTCCATCAATGGATCTAAAAGTACCTGAGATCTTCTGACGTACTTTCATCATACGTACATCCCTTTCCGCAAGATTGTTTGTGAACGGAACTATGGAATTGTACATAAACCTCAGGATGTCATCTGAATAATCTCTTAGCCTCGTAAGTAGGTTGAGTGGTTTTGTCTTTTTAATCCGTCCTCTTTTCCCTTTTCTTTTGCTGTCATCGGGAGGGGGATTTTCATAAAATCCCTCTTCAAGAATTTCAGTGTATTTTTCTCTAAATTTAAAAATATCATCTGAATCTCTTTTATCCTCAATAAAAAGATAACAGTAGATCTGCTCAAACAACGCTTTCATTTTAACTGCCCATTCTTGTTTGTATCCATCAACAATTCCCTGCAATTCACGCATGATGTGTGCATTACAATAAGAATGGTCACAGTGGTACTTTGCATAAGCACCCCAAAAGTCATGAACAAGTATACCCTCATATTGAGGCAATACTCCAATTTCATTGGTAGCAACAGAACCTCTATTCGGATGAACGCCATAGAGTGTCATTCTTTCATCACCAATTGAATGAAGCCACCATCTATCGCCCATAACTTTTAGGCCAGTTTCATCAGCATTTAGAACAGGGGATTTTATCAATTCCCTTTTAAGCTCCTGTTCAAATTGTTCAAGGTGTGAATATGCCTTCTTTTCAAATCCAATTATAGTGGCAGGGCTTAAAGAATGACGGTAAAAATCCACAAATTTAGTCTTTAAATTATCATATGATGAAAATATCAGGTTTTTATCATATAATGCATGAGCCTTCAGATTCTCTCCAAACTGGACACTTTGAGTAACATGTTCTGGAAAAATCCCTGTGTTTCTACATCCACAGATCGGGCAGCGTTT
>CAZFXY010000054.1:0-11342 GCA_964523185.1 uncultured Methanoculleus sp. | reverse complement strand
TCATCTGTTCATCTGTTCATCTGTTCATCTGTTCATCTGTTCATCTGTTCATCTGCTCATCTGTTCATCTGTTCATCTGTTCATCTGTTCATCACTAATACTCCCGAAGATACATACAACAATGTATTTATACTATTTTGAATAATTAAAGTTGTATTCTCGGTGACAAATATGAGAATGGAAAAAGTTATGGTCTTCACCGAAGAAGACGAAGAATTTTCAAATCTTCTTACTGAATTAGGATTGAAACGCAATGTTGCCAAGGTTCTTATTTATCTTGCAATGACAGAAGAGGCAACCTCACGGGAGATAGAGCGAAGCAGTGACCTTCGCCAGCCGGAAGTCAGCATTGCAATGCGTACCTTAAAGGAGAATGAATGGATTGACAGCCGGGAATCAAAAGCAGAGAGTAAGGGTCGACCAGTGAAAATTTACTCGCTATCAAAACCAATTGCTGAAATAATGGATCAGATTGAGAAAAGCAAACGTGAAGAGATTGAAAATCATTTGCAGCTGATTCAGGAGATACGGGTTCACCTTCAGAATCAGCAGACCATTTCAAAATAACAGTAATTCAGCCGACTCCCTGGTTCCAATTACTATTTTTGATTTTTCCGTGAATTCAGCAAATATGCCACAGGACAGCACACCGGGGATATTGTTTATCTGAATCTCAAGCGCAAGCGGATCGGTAATTTCTGAAAAACTACAATCAATAATCCAGTTTCCATTGTCCGTAATAACAGGGCCGTCTTTTTTCACTCCTTCTCGCACCTGAGGAATACCACCCATTTCACGCAGCCGTTTTGCTGCAAGGGAAGCAGCAGAGGGAATGACCTCGACAGGGACAGGTGCGGACAGTTGGGATGTTTTCTTGCTTTCATCTGCGACAACAACAAAGATACGAGATGCCGAAGCAACACATCGTTCCTGCGTCTGGGCAGCACCCCTCCCCTTGATCAGATTGCCGTTTGGATCTATTTGGTCAGCTCCGTCAATGGCGATATCCAGTTCTGTGTAGTCATGCAGAGTTGCAAGAGGAATCCCATATGCACGCGCCCTGCACTCTGCCTGATATGACGTCGGAATTCCGACAATCTTCATCCCGTTCCGGATTTTTTCAGCCAGTATCTCCATTGCATAAAAGACCGTTGAGCCGGTTCCAAGCCCGACAACCATTCCGTCTTCAACCAGTTCTGCAGCATAATACCCGGCATGTTTCTTTGCAAGAGTCTGATCCGATTCTGTCACCGATGGGGCAGTCATACCCATGATATTGCACGCTCAACAGGTAAATGTGTACCATCCCCTCACCATCCCCTCACCATCTACGGCACAGATGTCTCGTGCAGAATGCCGTCAGAGGCAAACAGGCAGGATGCTGTCAGAGACAGATTGGCAGGATGCTGTCAGAGGCAAACAGGCAGGATGCTGTCAGAGACAGATTGGCAGGATGCTGTCAGAGGCAAACAGGCAGGATGCAACCACCCTTGCAACGCAGGTACCGGCTACACACACAGAGCAATGAACAAACTACCTGAATATGCAGTATTCGCCCGTCCAGTATTCGCCCGTCCAGTAGTCGAACAGGGGGAACATGACAACATTTCCTCTCTGTTCGCCAGTATCCTAAAAAAGAGAGAACAAACCCGTCCGGCGCGAAAAGAAAAACCATAAAACCGAAACATCATTTGGTTCTCAGGGCAGGAAAACCTTAATTCAGCATTACAGACCCGGCAATTCTGAGTTTTCCGCCATCCAGGTAATGAATAACGGCCTTTTCTCCGGGAAGGTATGCAATCTCCTTGTCCAGTTCAATCACCACAGAGCAGGTATGCCAGTCGGCCTCACTCGTTACCGAGGTGATACGCCCGGTAACAAACTGCGTCCACAGACCGATGTGCACGACCAGACCCTCGCGCAGCGGTTCAGGCCAGAACCGAACAATGTTTGCGGTGCCGGTGATCTCTGAGGTCACCCGTATCGAAGAGTCTGTTGTCAACACCATACCGCGCTCAAGGTTTTCAGCATCGATATTTTTCAGGGCAAGCCCTACCCGGTCTGTCTGGTACGCCTCTTTAGCATCTGCATCATGTTTCTGAATCGAACGAATCTGGCAGGTCATTTCACCGGGCAGCACCGTCACCATATCATGCTGATGAATCGTTCCTCTCTCCACACTCCCAAGGACAACCGTACCAATTCCCTTGACATTAAATGCATGATCAATCATCACAAACCCCGTCTGGGAAATGGGGTCAGGATATGTAATCTTTGCAGCCATGGACAAAAACCGCTCACGCAGCATGATGGGATCGTCTTCCACAAACTCATACCCTTCAAGAACCGTGCCACGGATAAGGGGGGCAATCTGTGATCTGTCAAGATAGTGCTGCAACACAATCATGCCCGACTCAACTCCCATCACATCCAGCATGATAACCATCTCACCGAGCGCGGGGGTGATCGCGTCTATCACCACCAGTGCCGCATCAGCCATGGCAACCGCGTAGTAGAGAGGCGCCAGACGATCAGGATACCGCGTCGGTTCGATCATCGTTACCGTGTCTTCATCTTTTTTCAGGTTTATAAATGTAATATCAGATTCTGTACCTGATTTACCGATATTTTTTGCGTAGCCATGAGGCCCGAGTACGGCGATATTTAGATTCGGCATCGTGCTAAAAGAGTGGGAATGTAAGGGAGATGAGTCTTTGGTTTACCGGATACTTATTTGTGTGCGAAATACGCTGAAACTGTTGTTTCAGATACTTCGTCGATCCGCGCAAACCCTACCCGTTCAAACTGAACAACCGCATCCTGTTCGCCAGTGACGTTTGGTTCACAGAGCCCCTCGATAATGCCCTCAGGCATATGAAGCCTACATCTGAGCGCTTGATCCCGGGGCAGCCACTGAACAATGTGCGCGTGTTCTCTCCGTGCATCATCCAAAGAGTCGCCGGCATATTCCAGGCAAACGCCATCGAGAGACTTCGTTACCCGGACGTTAAACAGATCCTTAAGCCTCAGCATCCGGCCGTCCTCAAGCTCATCACCCGGCAGGTATACCGCACCGGTGAACCGTAACAAACGGGTACCCTGTGCTTCGTCATTGGGATTAACCAGCGGGTGTGCTATCCGCTCACCCACACCGTGAATGTGGCATACCACCGGATTTGGAATAAAAAAATAGCGGTGAGCAATCGGGTCAACAATCGCTTTATTGGCTGCATACAGATTATCCCACGAGAAATTAATATCCGTCTGCCCGATACCAATCTCGATCATCGCATTTCGTACCGCCTCAGGAGAAAAACCTCTCCGTGCGATGGCCCGCAGCGTGCCAAGATGAATGTCATCCCACCCCGTATATTCCCCAGACGCAATACCTGCTTTCATGGCTGAAGTGGAAAGCACAACATCCTCAATAGACATCCGGCCATAATGGAAATAGATCGGCTGTTCCCATCCAAAGTAATCATAGATGAACTTCTGCCTGCGGGTATTTGCGATATGATCTTTTCCCCGTATCACATGCGTCATACCCAGCAGATGATCGTCTACAGCAACCGAGAAGTTCATCAGAGGGTATACCCGTGCATCACATCGGGGATGGGGGGGCTCTGCCACAATCCTGAAGATAGAAAATTCACGCATAGCCGGATCGGGATGAGCGATATCGGTCTTTACCCGGACGGTGATCTGCCCTTCGTCAAATTTCCCTGCAAGCATATCCTTCCAGAGCAAAAGATTCTCTTCAACGCTCTGATTTCTGCACGGGCATGCCTGTTTGTTATTCTTTAGCTCCCTGAAAATCTCTGCGTCACACATGCACAGATACGCGCCACCCATCGCAATCAGCTGCTCGCAATGTGCATAATAGATATCCATCCTGTCGCTCTGGTAGACGATCTCACTCACTTCAATACCAAGCCAGTCCACGTCTGAAAGCAGCAGCTGATAATTCTCTTCGCTCACCCGTTTTGGATCGGTATCTTCAATCCGGAGAATATATTTACCGCCATACTGCCTGATATAATAATCATTCAGATATGCGGCACGGGAATGACCGAGATGAAGAGGACCTGACGGATTCGGGGCAAAACGCATGACAACACCCGCGTCCCCGACATCTTCCAGCGGGCGAAGGCCGGCCTCTCTCTTCTGCTTCTCTTTTTTCTCAAGCATTTCCGGAGCAAGCGACGCGAGATGAACATACCGCTCATCAGGTGTCATCGCTGTGATTTCAATAAGAATCTCATTCAGAAGCGCAGCATACTCTTGTGCATGAGGCCGAAGCTCAGGGTGTTTCCCCATAAGTGCACCAAGAACAGCACCGGCCTTTGGAACGTTGTTGTGCATCACCGCGTTCTGGAGGGCATATGTATAGAGAAAATCCCGGGGATCGTCATTCATTATTTAACAGCCTCGGGACACAAAATAATGAGTTATCTGAAGAAGAATATCTTTTTCGTGACCATCAGGGAAAGGAATAAGCACCTTCTTTGCCTGTTCAACATGCGCAAGTGCAGTGTTTTTGACAGCAGCAATAATACCTGCCTCTTCGAGAAGAGCGATGGCCTCATCAATTTCGGCATCACCCAGCGCGGGCTTCCGGTACTTTGTCAGATCAATTCCCTTTTCTCTGGCGAGAATTGCAACAAGCGTCTGTTTCCCTTCACTAAGGTCAGATGCACGATCCTTACCGCTCACCGCAGCGTCTGCCATGAGATCGATGAGATCATCCTGAATCTGAAATGCAATTCCACTGTGCAAACCCCATTCATAAAGAGAATTGACCTGCTGAACAGTGCCTTCAGCAAGCGTTGCACCGATTGCGGCTGCAGCCGCATATAGCGCACCGGTTTTTTTGGAGACCATATCAATATACTCAATCTCGCTCACATCATGCCTGTTTCCGAACTGAATATCCATATGCTGCCCTGCACAGAGATTTGCACATGCGCCGGCAAGAATGCTTACCGATCTGACCTTTGCGAGATCGGATGCCATCGCGGCACAGATCAGCTCAAAGGCATGTGCATACAGCACATCACCGGCAAGAATTGCCGTCGGCTCATCCCATTTCATGTGCACTGTCGGCACGCCACGGCGTGCCACATCTTTATCCATGATGTCGTCATGAACAAGAGTAAAGGTATGCGTGACTTCAAGCGCCAGCGCAGCAGGCAGGATGCTCTGTGAACACCCTTTCTGTACCAGATCAGCAGCAAGCATCACCACAGCCGGCCGCAGACGTTTGCCTCCGGCAAGGAGGAGATGTGCACTTGCCTTGTTCAGCTCTCCCGGTAATGGGCCGAATTCGCGGTCCAAAACAATATCTATCTGTTCAGCAACACCTTCCAGATATACATCAAGTTCCATGCTCTTTTTTCCCCCTAATTAATCAGTAATTTTTGTCCGTTTCTCAGAATATGGGCATCATTGTTCAGCGTATACCCGCAGTCCTCTGCGAGCTTGAGATATGATCCCGTCATATCAATGTCACCGTGAGACGGAATAACATGCTGCGGATTAAACAGATGCAGCACTTCATAATGTTCTTCACGGTATGCATGCCCACTCACATGGAGGTCAGTAAAGATACGTGCGCCTCTCATACGAAGCAGTACTTCCTGCGTATGGCGTTGCCCGTAATTCATGGGGTTGGGAATAACCTTTGCACTATACAGAATCTTATCTCCTTTCTCAATCTTAAACGGCGTCTGTCCCGCAGCAAGACGAGTAAGTATTGCACCCGGTTCACCCTGACTTCCGGTGACAATCGGGAGGTACTGATCTTTCCCTTCCTTCATAATTGTGCGAAACATCTTGTCAACCGTACGACGGTTGCCCCGCATTGTCATACCACGGGGAAATCCGACAAGTTTCATCTGCTCTGCAGTAGATGAATACCGCTCCATCGAACGGCCAAGAAGCACCGGTTTGCGCCCAATCTCATGTGCGCACTCGGCAATCATTTTTACCCGTGCAATATTGGAGGCAAATGTGCCCACAAACATCGCTGATTTATCATCTTCATAACAGGTCATCACATCCCTGACAAGACGCTGGGCAATGCGTTCGCTGGGGCAGCGGCCGGGCATATTCACATTCACACTCTCGGTAATCAGTGCCAGCACTCCCTCTTTTCCCACCTCACGCATACGCGCGATGTTGGGGGGATCTCCCAGCACCGGTGTCCGATCCATCTTGAAATCATTGGCGTACACCACCGCACCATGCGGCGTGTGCAGCACCGCCATGACGGTGTCAATGATCGAATGCTGCACCGTGATGAATTCAAGGGACAGATTCGCTGATATTTCATACCGGTATTTCTTTCCCGCAGGGAGATCAAAAACAGGATTATTGACAACAAATCGTTTTTCCCCTTCAATCTGCTGGCGGATAAGGGCTGCGGTGTACGGCGTTGCGATGATCGGGGCATCGTAGCGGTGTGCAAGTTTTGGTATGGCACCGATATGATCCAGATGCCCATGGGTACAGACAATGGCCTTAACGGAGCCCTCCACCGTATTCATTATGGTATCGTCAGGGATTGCCTGCATCTCAATGAGATCAAGGGAATGCAGATTTTCAACCTCAGCATCCTCATGAATCATTATCTGATCGAGGCGAAGACCCATGTCAAAAACGACAATCTCTTTGCCGCACCGCACCGCGGTCATATTTCTGCCGACTTCGTTATACCCGCCGACAGCTATTACTTCAACTTTCATATTTCATTCCTCATATTGGAGCATTTCACCCGTAATTCCGGTGATATATTTTCGTACGTGGTGTAATTCAGATGGGTTTTTTGATCCTGTCAGATAACACGACATCCGAATTTCTGTCTGAATCAGGTTTATTTTCTCACACAGACTCTCATACCCATCCATTGCCGGTTGCAGAAGGGCAAGCGCCATTCCGCCCATACTTGCCCCAAGAGCCAGTGCTTTGGCAATATCTGTACCTGAATTTAACCCACCGGTTGCAATGACGGGGCCACCTGCCTGGGATGCCTCTGCCACGCTGACGGCCGTAGGTATGCCCCAGTCTGCAAAATGCTGGCCCAGTGCCTGCTGCATCGAATTTTCTGCACGGAACTGTTCCACCGCTGCCCAGGACGTGCCACCAAGACCGCCGACATCAACTGCTGATGCACCTGCGGCAAAGATTTTCCGGGCGCATTCCCGTGATATACCGCAACCGGTCTCTTTTACGATGACCGGGTAGCGGCATGATGAACAGAGTTCCTGCAAAGCCTCAAGGCATCCAGAAGAATCATGGTCACCTTCCGGTTGAATGGCCTCCTGAAGGGGATTTAAGTGGATGCAAAGTGCCTGTGCGTCAATCATCTCAACTGCCTTATCGGCCCATTCTAAGCCATTGTCTCTCAACTGTATAATGCCCAGATTGCCGCACAGAAATGCATGGGGTGCACATTCACGGACAATGGTAAAGCTATCCTCCATCTCGGGATTTTCAAGGGCTGCACGCTGGGATCCAACACCCATAGCAAGGCCAAATTCCTCTGCAGCTGTTGCAAGAGTGGCATTCACCTGTTTTGTATCGGGATGCCCTCCGGTCATTGCAGCAATAAAAATTGGCGCCTTCAGCTGGTGTTGTAAAAACCGTACACTGAGATCCACGGCATCCATATCACACTCAGGAAGTGCATTATGAACCAGACGGACATCGTCAAATCCGGTTCTTCCCGCTACAATATTCTCATTGCAGCAGATATCCAGATGCTCCTTTTTTCGAGAGGATGTTATCATCCTGTTTGTTATTAGTATCCCCCCGTTTGGGTTATATTGAATATTTACCTTTGCAAATATTCAGGTCGCTGCATTTTCCTTCCCTCGCAGCGGAAACATTCGCATATCTATACCCGGATTCCGGTAACCACGGTTCCACCATGTTCGCGCCCGTCGAGATAATCTTCCAGTCGGGACACGTGAAAGATCGTTGATTCTGTTCCTTCATCTGATAGCCTCAGAAGCTCGGTTAGCTTTCCAATCATGCCTCCGGTCACATCAGTATTGTCCGACTCTCCGATCTCAATCTCAGCTATCGTCTCACGATTAATCAGAGGAACTACCTTTCCGTGACAGAGAACACCGTCCACATCAGTAGCAAGTCCAATGCGGTCAACAGGTATCCTCCCGGGAATGGCCCGTACCAGCTGATCCCCAGACACAATGCAGGCGCCCCGCACACTGTCCATCACCACATCTCCATGGAGAACCGGCACAATACCGTGGCGCATCAGCATCTCAACTGGCTGATAACTGAATGATTCAAGACGTCCGTTTTTCGCAGTACATGCATCAAGCGGGTGAATGCCTACTGCCTCCACACCGTTGGCACGAAGCGCGCTTACCACCGCAGTATTTAGTGTTACCACTGCACTGTGGGTGATAAATATACCTGATCTATTATTGGTGTCTAACCCTTTATCAAGGTGATGGCGTTTTGCCTCAGGATGACCACAGGAACCGGCACCATGAACGATGATAAACTGTATCTCGGGGTGGTTTGAAATAACCCGGGAAATGTGCTCGATGTTTTCGATATGGACAGCGCAGTCACCACTCTTATCCGTGATTATGCTACCGCCCAGTTTTATCAGTACGGTTTCTTTCATCTTCCTTCTCCTTGCGCGCACCCTCATTATCGATTGATGTAATAATTGCCCTGCCACCGCATCCTTCAATAGCGCCGGCAATCTTTGATTTAGAACGTTTCGGACAGAGAGCCACCATTGAACCTCCGCCACCTGCCCCGGTAATCTTTGCACCATACGCCCCCGCTGCACGTGCTGCTGTCACAAGACGAGTCAAAGCAGGGTGACCGACACCAAGTGCTTCAAGAAGTTCATGATTAATGTCCATGTATGCCCCCAGCGCTTTTTGATCGGTAAAAACATGCAGTGAACGGTTTGTCACCGCTTCTATCGCATCAAGTATCGGATTTACGATATCCGGATCTGTCGCACGGAATTTACTCACCTGACTCACCATCCGGGCGGTCGAATGTGAAACCATGGTATTTCCTATCACCAGATGGAAGTCTTCCGGCAAAAGTCTTCGTTTAATATCTCCCTGAATCAGGATGATGCCCCCAAACGTTGAAACATAGGTGTCAGTAGGACTTGCATGCCCTTTCTGCACACTTTTTTCAATAGCATGCGCCATTGCCGCAATATCTAACCGGTCATATCCCAGATCAAATTCATCGTTTATCGCAGAAAGGGTTGCAACCGTTACTGCTGCAGATGAGCCAAGACCAGAAGAACTGGGAAGCTGAGAATTGATATACAGACTTCCATTGACCCCCATCTGTTCAAAACATTTTTCAAGATAGGGTGATTTTACCCGGAGAGGATTCCGTGTTTTTCGAACGGTCACATACACACGGGGTTTAATTGCCATTGCAATACCTGGCTTACCGTAGACAACCGCGTGCTCACCAAATAAAAAGACCTTGCCAGGTGCACTCCATACCGCCACAATTATACCGCCGCTATTGATGCGTATCCCACAACCTGACGCATATCGCCGGTTGCATCGCCGCTTGTCATATATTGTATTAACGTCCCGTGCGTAGCTCCCATGTGACGAGCCAGCATTGCCATGACAGCAATGGGACCGTATCCACATGCACTAACATGATATTCACGCAGACGCTGATAAAAAGAACGGATGTCAAGCGTAAAAAGCGCTTCAATTGCATAGAGATCCTGGCGTTTTGCAACATCTGCCGAAACATAATGAGAAAAATCGCTGGAGGCGACAATGCGCACGTCGTCTGCAGATAACGTGGCAGAATTCCAGATGGTCTCTGCAAGCGAGAGCGAATGTGCGTAGTCCTGGGGTCCCATGAGCAGGGGAACAACCTGTGCATGGGGAAAACGGTGTTTGATAAACGGCATCTGAAGTTCAAGCGAGTTCTCCTCTGCCTCCATTGCCCTGTCAGACAGAGGAATTCCCAGAGAACGGGCCAGTGGCTTATTGCAGGCAACCGTTCCAAGCGGTGTACCCCAGTCCAGCTCTGATGTATATGGCCCAAGGCCCTGGTGACTCGGCGCTATCACCAGAAAGGTACCTGAAAAATTCCTGTCAAAGCACGAATATGATGTCGCCATCACCTGCCCGGAATACGTATACCCTGCATGGGGAGACACCACACCCAAACAATCAGGCAAACCAGTCGCTCCGGTAAAAAAAGAAGTTAATAATGAAGAGAGATCATCTGGATTATCCGGATACCAAAGCCCTGCAAGCGTGGGTTTTCTGACACCCATGTACCATCCCTCCCTTCTCCTTTACGAAAGTATCCCTACAGTTCCAGCTCAAAGTCTTCCAGAGTCAGTGATGTCGTAATACCACGTAGCTGTAACATTTCCCTTGTTAACAGGTAGTATACCATTGACAATGCTTTTCGGCCTTTGTTATTGGTCGGCACCACAAGATCAATATATTTCGTCATATTGTTGGAATCACAGAGCCCAACAACCGGGATACCGCTAAAAACAGCCTCTTTGATTGCCTGAGCATCACCAATCGGATCGGTCACAACAATAACATCAGGTTCGATATAATTGGGAATATGCTGATTTGTCATCATTCCCGGAATGAACCTGCCTATTTTATAGGTGCCGCCGATAGCGGTTGCAAATTTCTTAGCCGGATACTGACCATACTGACGAGAGGTAACCACGAGCACCTTAGGTGCATCAAATTTTGCGAGAAATTCAGCGGCAGTTTTGATTCTGCTGTCTGTTTCCTGGATATCAAGAATGTACAATCCATCTCCGCGCACGCGGTAGATAAATCTCTTCATGTCCTTGCTCTTTTGCTGCGTTCCGATGTGTACTCCGGCAGCAAGATACTCCTCCACAGGGACGAGTGATTCTTTCAGTTCGATTTCTATATCATCTGTATTCATTGGATCATCTCTTCGATTCTCACGAGCTCGTTGAGTTTTGCGATGCGTTCGCCACCAACAGCGCCTGTTTTGAGATAAATACAATCAAAGGCTGTTGCAAGATGCGCGATGGTATCATCAGTAGTCTCTCCGGAACGGTGACTCATCACCGTCTCCATACCATATGAATGAGCCATACGAATGGCTTCAAATGTGTCGGACAGGGTACCTATCTGATTCGGTTTAATCAAGACGCAATTCGTAGCACAGGCGTCAATACCCATCTCAATACGCTCAACATTCGTGACGTAGAGGTCATCCCCGCAGATCAGGCAGCCATCACCCACCAGTTCTGTTAACGCGGAGAATCCTTCAAAGTCCTCCTCTACAATAGGATCTTCAAC
>CAZFXY010000053.1:0-11667 GCA_964523185.1 uncultured Methanoculleus sp. | reverse complement strand
GTGAACCCTGACAAGATGTTACGTCTGACGAAGATGTTCCACGAATGAATTATGATCTTCTCCATTTTTCGCGTACACAAGTCCTACCCGGGTTTCCCCATTGTTTTTGACCAGATTTTATACACGATTTAGACAAGTTTTAGACAAGCCCTGCACAAGTTCTACCGTGCTTTTGACCAGAACCGTGAAGAATACTACGCCCGTCTTCTTGCACTTTCCAGAGATAATGACTGGGATGGCTGGATTGATTTTTTCCTTCGTGGCGTTGAGCACCAGGCACATGAGAATGCTGGAAAAGCAAAGAAGATTATCGCGTTATATTCTGCTAAAAAAACGGATATTCCTGACATACTGAGATCTAAATATTCGGTTCGGGTAATTGATGCACTCTTTATCCGACCGATTTTTACCATTCATGATTTTGTAACAGATTCCGGCATCCCGTATGAGAGTGGCCAGAAAATCATTGGAACGTTAAAAAAGAATTCGGTGATTTCTGTCCGAAAAGAGGGACGGGGCCGGAGCCCGTCGGTATATGAATTTTCTGACCTTTTGGCGATAATCTGAATAATTCCTTTTTTTGTCCGTAATGAAACAGGGTTTTGTTACATACAAACCGTGTTGTGGGGAAGGGAATACATGCAGATCAGGTTGTATGGAGTGAAATAGGGTTTTGTTACATGCAAATCGGATTGTGAGTAAGAAAATGCAGGCAAAACGCAGGTCAGAATAATTATACCAAAAGATTCTGCGGTGTTTGGGTCGTAAAAAAGACAGACCTACAGGCATCCCTCCCGACAGTCCGGGAAATGCACCTGCAGACCACCGTTGAAATTCCCAAAGAGGATGAACGGCAGATGATTGATATGATTGCCACCCTTATCCGGCAAAACAGAGACCGGATGATCGCCGGTGACTGCCCCGGGTAACCACAAGCTACCACCCCGTCTGCTTCAATAATCTTAATGCAGTATCCTTCACGTTCATTCTTTTCCCCCATCCCGATATTTCAGAATCGCCAGATATTTGATGCTCCGGGCAGCACCTGACGGAAATCACCCTGTGGATGTTACGGTGAAGACCTGTACATATTCATTTGCTCCTCTGTACACACTCTGAGGTGAACCCCGAAATATATACGGACCTTTGCATCGGAGAAGAGCAATCAAAGATGCCGGAAAAAATCATCCGGAACGACCTTTGCCAGTTTCAGGATGCTACGAAGAGTGCCATTCTTCACCTCTTTGTGCAGCGCTGCAACTGTCCCCACCTTCCCATTGGGTGTCTGTTTCGAGAGACGCACATGGCTTCCCGATTGTCCGCTTACCATGAATCCATATTCTTTCGGGAGTATTTTTATCACTGTTTCGCCTGAGGCAGGTTTACGCCCTGATACCCTCGGCCACCTCAAATGTGGTTATGATGGCCCGTCCCCTATTTCTTCGAGTGGGAATTTCAGCAAGGTACAACTCTGTGGCTTCCCTGAGTTTTGCTACTGCCTCTTCCACGGTCTCTCCCTGACTGACGCTACCCACCTCGGGGCATTTTCGCGATATACATAGTATCTTCAGTATAGACTACCGCCGTGAATGTCTTCATACTATCATCAATACCGTATCATCTCCCTTCATAGAGATAATGCTGATTGAACCACCGTCCGGAGGGGTGCCCGTCATCGATCTCCGGGCCTGGTGAACTGCCTCCAGGTCTTTAGCCCGGAGGCAGTTCACATCAATAGTCCCGATAAGCAGTTTTCCGTGATCGGATTCCAATGATAATTATCTGATAATCAGGACACAGAGTTCGAAAATAACACGCTAGGCTCCCTCCAGATCTGATTTTTTACATCTGAAGTAGTTGAGCTCTGTCTGACCATCGCTGAAGATTACTATCAGAGGCCGTAATGGAATTTTTTGGGACTTCCGTACTCTTGCCATCCTCTATATTCTCCCGTCAAAAATATCGGGAAGACCTCCATAACGTCCGGTAAAATACCCTTTTTCAACAGAACGGTCAACCCTGTTCTCATAATCAAAGAGGGAATAAAGATCTGTACTCTTATTCTTCTTATTCTTCTCCGTAAACCAGATCTGTTCCCTTCTAAAGAAATCTGATGCAAGAATCCTGGTGTTATGTGTCGTCACAATGAGTTGAGAATTTGCACGATTATTGTCTTCATCATGGAAAATTTTCATAAGGTACATAATCAGATCCGGATGCAGCCTTGTATCAAACTCGTCAATAACGAGAATACGCTGATGGTTTTCAAGTGCATCCAGAATAATTCCCAGAATATTGAAAAAGACGTTCGTTCCGGCAGACTCAAATTCTTCAAATTTTTTTATGATACTTGTTCCGTCATCTCTTATGTGGACACTCTTAAGTTCGGTTCTTACAAATTCCCCCTCACTCAAAGATTTACCAATCTGTTTCTCAATGAATTGTACCACCGGATCCGGGACCTCTGATCTATCCATCCGGATCACATTCCCTAAAACATCAGATATGTCAAAATCAGCATATTGTAAAATTTTAAGTACCTTTTCTTTGTTTTCAACAGATCTATTCATGTAATCGATGCTATATTTATCTCCTATCTCAGATATCTGTCCAAAATAGTTCAGGTTACTATTGAACCACTCAAAGACCTCTCCAAATGGTTTGTACTCATTGTTGGCCTTGGACAAAAAGAGCACATTATCTCCTGTATGCCGAAACAGTCCCATTAATTCATCTACATCGACAAAAGCCTCTAACGTGTCCCTGTTACGTTTGTAAATGAATGTTTCGTCTTTCTTTTTTATGTAGCTTAGTTCTTCAGAAATAATCTCGTTTGCATTGTATGAAAAGGAATACCGGTATTCTGTCTTGCCACGGATAAAATCAATCTCAAATGAGGTGGGTTTTTTCTCGTATTCTGCACTGAGAACAAACGGAAAATAGGGAAGTTTGTCCCCCTTATTGAGATTTTTCGATGTTATTACCAGAAATTTGATCAGATCGAGTGCCTGAATCTGATTGGTCTTTCCTGAGGCATTTGCGCCATATATAACACAACTCTTCAGTAGTTTTGTGACACCGGGGATTCCCTCCACTTTTATTAGATTATATGCCTTCCTTCTCTCTTTTGAGGTTAACATACTGAGTATCGTTTTTTCAGCGATAGAACGGAAGTTTTCGACACGGTATTCTATAAGCATACGGGGTATGTCTCTTTTGAATGATTTATGTATTTGCATTCTACGTAATTTTCGTAGAATCAAGCATATGATGAAAGATAATTTTTTGTGAATAAAATCTACCCTCCCATTCGAATTTCGTCGAATAAGAACGAAGGATTACTCCTGCATTCTCTTCCAGGCACCTCACGTGCGCCTTTTGACGCATAAGACTCGCTGCATGTTGCATGCGTGATGAATAAGAAGGCCGATGTTACCTACCCGTAAATGCCTCACCGAAGGGTAAATTGACTCTGTTACATATGCTAAAAGCCCTATTCCTTTGTTTTGGCTCTTCACGAAATGGTGTGGGCGAATTAAACGTAAAAAACGAATTTTTCAAAAACGCACATCCGTATTCATGTGCTGAATACCGGTAACCGTCATTCATTTTTCTTTGCTGAAATCACCATCATGACAGCGATACATACAGGTAGTTTTATCGGGAGCAACATAGAACGCAAAACACAGGCACCGTTGTATTGCCTGTCCTGAGAGAGACGAAATGTTGCCACCTTCTCGGCTCCAGGAGGTTTCAGGAATCCCTGATGGTGAGATGATCGTGAAAACTCCCACTCAGAGATGCCGCCCGAAATGGTTGATGCGACATGCAGGGTGTCACCGGTGCACCAGATTCAGTCTGGATGACAAAAGTGAAGTGAACATTATGGGAATAATTACCGATTATACATTGGAACAGAAGAAAAGTCTCGACAAACTCAGAGAACTGGTGCCTGACGCAATGGAAGGCTTCGATGCATTCGTGCGTGGTACGGGGAAACCCGGCGCTCTGGACGGCAAAACAAAGGAGCTGATTGCCCTTGCACTCTCTGTGATGTCACAGTGCACCTGGTGCATTGCTCTCCATGGCAAGAAGTGCATCAATCTTGGTGCAACCAAAGAAGAGATGCTGGAGGCTGCGATGGTCGCCGGGCTGATGGGCGGCGGTCCGGCAATGATGTACGTGAAGATTGTCCAGGACATGATAGACGAATTCATGTGAGAACGCCTGACGTGTGCATACACCAACACACCTTTTTTATCCGCGTGGGATGAGAGGACCCCCGTCTTTTCGGGGCTGACTTCCCGCTTTTTCTTTCGTGGCATCAGGCATCAGGCACCTGGCACCTGGCACCAGACACCAGGCAGACGAGAATGATCGAAAAGCCAGGAAATTCATTGCGTTATATGCAAGCGATGAATACCATGTTCCCTCAGATGCGATAATCAACATATTCTCTTCAGGCAATGGATGCACGCTTTTATCCGGCCGATTGTTACCCGCATCAGGACCCCACCCGCCCGCCGATATATCAAAGAACCGTCTCAACACACCCTCTCTCAAAACCCCTGTGGTGTTACTCGCCCTGCATGATATCTTCAGGGTCAAAGGCGACACATTCCCCGGCATGGTCAGCCTCAGTGACCATCTTCCTGTCCCGGTAGTCCCGCTCGCGACGAATCATCCGGGAAAGCAGGTCATCATACCTCTCTCCGGCCTCTTTTCAGGTCATGAAGGTCCCTCCGGGTGGACTCTTTTTCACAGGAATGCGTTTGATGGTATTCCCTCCGGTTTCACGTGTGCCGGAAGGCATATCTGAGTATTCAGTCATACACTTCTTCCGGACCTCTCTTTCATTTCAGCAATTGAAAGGGTATCTTCATTTTTTCTCTCGGTGATAATCGTGAGATCGTGCACATCTTCCTGCATTTGCCGGTACTCTGAAAATGGCAGAATCACGGATATTTTGTGCCCTTTTCATCAACGATAGAGCGTTGCGCTGAAAACTGCATGAATCAGTATCATGTTCTGAATGGTAAATACATTCCTGAAAAGACCACTCGGGTCGCCTGAGACTGAGACACAGATGAAAGGGTATCTTTCAGACATAGAAAGCACGAATCACCGTCTCAATGCACTTCGGGTTCAACGGTTATACCCCGGGTCTCCCTGATTCCCCTTCCCATCCAAACATACAAAAACAGATCCTTTAAATCCGTTTCGGAAAAGAGAATATCACCATGGTACCACGGAAAAAGCCCGGCACCTGCCTTTTGTGCAGGGCAGAAGTGAGTAAGAAAGCAGCCGTGCGGCACACCAGCTCCTGCCTTCTGTCATCCGGCTGGCCCACAGGGTTATCCCCGTCATTCATCATCAGGATAGACGACAGGCAAAAGCCCTCCTACTGGCTGACGGTCCTCGCGAAGCACAGTGCACTCGCAAGCGACCTTGACCACCTGCTGCGCGATGTGTGGATGGGGTCCGGCACCGAAAAAAGTACATTTACCATACGGAACACGACGTACGCCTCCACCCAAAACGGCATGGATATCCCCCTCGTCAACCTCCTGGAGCAGGGAAGTTCCTTTACCTATGACTACGGCACGCACGAACGGAGTCAGCTCAGACTCAGGGTGATGGGATCAACACCGGTGATGATGCCGGAAGGCGTTCTCTGCCTTATTGCACGAAACGTGCCATTTTTTCCCCGATGCTCGGTCTGCGGAGATGACGCAGAATTCGTGGCATCCGAAACGGGAGAAGATGAAGAAGAGGGGGTGTGCTACTGCCTGAAGTGTCTCATGGATCTTGGTCAGGCATTTGTTCATCTGATCGAAAATACACCAAGAAAGAGCGTCTGTGCCTGCTCTGAAAACCTGAATGAGATGGTATCATGGTATCCCCCGGGATGGAGTATCCAGGACCTCGCCTCCCCTGAAAAGCTCGCATTCATGATGGCATGTGAGGATGATGAAGACGAATGGACAGACGACGAACCTGCGGATGATGACGAAGTGACCGACATCATCTCCGCCGCAATTGCGGAAATCGAAGACGAGATGGCCGAGGCCATCTCCGCCGTAATGGTGGACATCGGAGACGAGATTGCCGAATTCTTCGGGGAAGAACGGGATTCTTATGGTGAGGATGCAGCTATTCTGTCAAAAGACATAGTGATGGGATTCTGCACGCTTCTGTATGGCCAGTATGAAAAAACGATCGATGAATGGGACGTCCCCCTGATGCACATGTGTCTCCCTGATATATTTGTGGAGATACCCGGCATACCAAGTGAATGGCAGAAAAATGCCGTGCCGATTCTGTGCCGGTTCCTCACCGGGATGGGGGCGAGTGGCAGAATCACGAATGCAGCAGTGCTGAGTGCTGCGTTACAGGAAGCAGAACTCCAGTCCGGGGAGATTGCAATGAGCCGGAGAGATGGGGATGACCGGCGTGGCTCTCTTACAGAGCAGACAATGGCGGAAGAGACAGACGAAGAAACATTTCATACGCTCGGTCGGGAACTCGTTCGGGAATTGCAAAAACTGTTCCCGGCGGATCAGACACCGGAAGAATACCGGGCGGTTTTTGAATCAGTATTCGGGAAAAGCCCGGAGGCATTGCAGGAAGACGCCATCCGCTACCAGATGATACAGGAGAGATGTGAGGATTTCTGCACCCGGCTCGATAACGAGGAGATCCCCGGACGGTGTAAGGAGATGATCGTGGCACTGGCTGCCCATCCCGGCGAACCAATGACACGGGGGGACAGCCTCCTCTGGAGTGCGGCCCTTGTATACGCAGTATGCCGGGAAGAGGGAATAATGGGGAGGGCAAAGGGAGGTTCTCCCCTCGCACGGGAGATCAGTGAGTACTTCAACCTGGAGCTATCAGCCATCCGTAATAAGGTGACGGTGCTGAGAAAACTTCTTGCCGAATGTGATGATATGAAGCCGCCCTTCTCGATATAGGCAGCATGCGAGGGGGTATCATGCCGTCCGTGTATCACACACTCCTGTGTCCCCATGTGCACTTCCATACCGCACATATCCTGTTTTCGCTTAAAATAAGTGTAGAAATATGGCAGAAAATCCACAGAAACCTTGTGGTCTTGATGCCCATGAATCGCTTACATCCCCTTGGCTAAAGACCAAGGGGTTTTACGCTTAATTTATAAATGAAAGTGGGAGACATTAATGTCTTCAAGAAGCAAAAATTCGGCTTCAAAACCCGGATAATAACATTAATATAGCTCCTCTTCAATCATCCATTAAAGAATTCACATGACATTAGCTATTGCAATAAAGGTCAATGATGGCATTATCCTCGCTGCTGATAGTGCCAGTACTATCATTGCTCATAATGAGAAAAGTGGAGAAAAGGGTGTCTGGATCATCTATGACAACGCAAATAAAGTATTCAACCTCGTTAAAGGAGTCCCCATTGGTGCAATAACGTGGGGAGCAGGTAGCATAGGTCAGGCGTCAACCGAAACTCTTGCAAAAGACTTCCGAATATTGATCACCGATGATGATCCAAAATGGAAAATAGATCCAGAAAACTATTCAATCAAGGATATTGCAGATAAATTCAAACACTTTATCTATGATCTGCATTATGTTCCAGCATTTAAAGATTGGCCTGAAAAGCCAGATCTGGGCTTTTTAATAGTAGGATATTCAATAAAGCACCCTCTTCCTGAAGTGTGGCAGATTGATATAGAAAATGGGGAATGCCAAGGACCACGACTTGTTGCCCAGGAAGGAGATGTCGGGATTCATTGGTTTGGAGAGGTCGAAGCAATTGGTCGGCTATATATGGGCTTTGGTTCAGGAATGAGAAAAATTCTTGAAGAGGCTCAATTAAACCCCACAAAAGTTGAAGAAGTTATCCAATTGTGCAATAAGAAATTGATTATACCATTGGTAACACCACCAATGCCAATTCAGGATGCGATCAACCTTGCAAGGTTTCTCGTTGATATGACGGAGCAGTTCTCTAAATATACCCCTGGCGCTCCAACAGTTGCCGGACCAATAGAGATTGCCGCAATAACAAAGCACGAAGGATTTAGATGGGTTGAAAGGAAACATTATTATGATAATCAGTTGAATTCAGATATGTCAGGGAGGTAGTAACGATGAAAAAAGATACGTCTTGTTTTGTGCATTTCGATAAGAGGCAGATGAACCCCTCGAGTGGATCCTACAAACGGGAGTATATTTACGACTATCAGTGCGCAATCCCCACGTCAGAGGTTCAGGCCATATATCCAATCCAATATCCAAAAATCGAGAAACTTCAACCATCGAAAAATGAAGACTTTATCATGCTCATTAAAAAAAATAAAAGAGCCCTTGAACTCTTGGCAAAATAACCAAAATCATCTTTTTTTCGTATTAATCCGCAACCAAGTCTCAACGTCATCTTTTGTCTTTTTGCCTTGGGCTATTTCTCTCACAAAGGAGTCTATTTCTTCTCCAGAACTTTCGATATGATACCGCTCTGGTGTTCTAAGGAGAGAAAGAGATGCAAGTATGAATGATATACGTTTGTTTCCCTGAACAAACGGATGCCCCGTTACAAGGCCATGTAAAATGAAAGCAGCTCTTTCAAACGGTTCAAAGATATTATTGCTGGTATTGATAACATATTCAAGATTTCCGCGTTGCAACAATACGCCTCCAAAACCTCGGTCTTCCTCAAGATTACTTGCCTGAATTAGCTCGATATGGAATCCAATAACTTCGTCAATGGTGAATTCTTCCATAGAGTATTTCCTGATAGAATTGTCAGCAACGTAGATCTTGGCAACCCAACCAAATGAGATTAAGATGATACCGGTGAAAAAGGTTGCTAATTACGTATGATTGCTAAGAGGAGTCTGTCATGTCAGATCAACACTGAAATACCAATGGTTGGTTGGGTCACGTGGAAGGATGGATGAACTTCCCTCTAATATCATTTGTAGCACCAGGATACTGACATTAATCTGAAGTCACATGAACGTTTAAAAAAGGGGTTTAATTTCCCCATTCCAACCGTAGAACCACGAAATAACTCCGGATATATACCAGAAACATATCTCCCCTGTCAGAATAATGCAAACACATGAAACCGGACAGAAATATTGCAGTATATAATGACCTCAAAATTACTCCATGTGGTTACCTCCGTGAAAACAGCCCCGAGGCTACGAAATCAGAAGTGCACAATTCCTACCCACTCCCCGGAAGAGAACCGCATCCGGGGCTCATCACAATAGGTATCTATCATAAGAACGGAATACTCATGAGAACACCCAGGAGCGAAGGGCAGGGCATTTTCAGCCCTTCCAAGACAGGAGAATATCGAGCTGCATGATTGTTGTGGGAATCGATCCGGGGATTGCACGGGTCGGCTACGGGGTGCTTGACAAAACTGATCGGCACCTGGTTTCGCTGACCTATGGCTGCATTGAAACCAAAAGCAGCCTGAGCCAGTCCCAGCGTCTGCGGGAGATATACGAGAGAATTTCTGTGATTCTCGATGAATACCACCCGGGATGCGTCGCCGTGGAACAACTCTTTTTTTCCCGGAACACCACCTCTGCAATGCAGGTCAGTGAGGCACGGGGCGTCCTGTTGCTCGCCGCCATTCAGCGGGATATTGTCATTGCAGAGTATACCCCCAACCAGATCAAGCAGGCGGTGACCGGGTCGGGCAGGGCCGACAAACACCAGGTGCAGGAGATGATGCGCCGGCTCCTCCGGCTGCAGGAGATTCCCCGACCGGACGATGCCGCAGACGGCCTTGCGGTCGCTCTCTGTCACATGAATATGATGCGATAATATGATAGCCCATCTTTCAGGAATGCTGGCATCCACCGGGGAACGGTGGGTGGTGATAGAAGTCAGTGGTATTGGCTACCGGGTGCAGGTCACCCAGCCCACACTGCAGAGTCTTTTAGAGACGGAGGGTCGTGTCCGGGTGCACACCCACATGGTGGTCCGGGACGATGCCATTCAGCTCTATGGGTTTCTGTACCAAAATGAAGGGGAACTGTTCCGTATTCTAATCACCGTCCCCGGAATTGGTCCGCAGACGGCGATGAACATCCTCTCCGAGATCTCGTTTGCAGATTTTGCCGTTGCGATTGTCAGTGATGACGAGAAGCTGCTCACCCGGATACCGGGGATTGGGCCAAAGAGCGCCAAACGGCTTATACTCGAACTCAAGGACAAGATGAAGAAACACACCAGCACCATGATTGCTGGAAAACGGACACCGGAGGCTGACGATGCAGTGAGTGCCCTCATTTCACTCGGGTTTTCCCCACGGGAGGCACAGGATGCCGTCGGTAGCGCCCTGACCGACCAAAAGAGTCCGAGCGTGCAGACGCTGATCCGTGCCGCACTGGCCCGCCTGCGGGAGCACTGATACCGATGAAAGACGATGCTATGGAGGAGAGACTGCCTTCACCGAAACTTCTGACAGAAGAGGCGGACGACGCCACCATCCGGCCCGCACATTTCGAGGAGTTTGTGGGTCAGGCACAGATTAAAGAGACGCTGGCCATCGCCATCGCGGCGGCGAAGAGACGCAAAGAGGCGCTGGACCATATCCTCTTCTCCGGCCCGCCCGGTCTCGGGAAGACGACGCTTGCCCAGATTGTCGCCCGGGAGATGGGGGTGTCCATCCAAAGCACCTCCGGTCCGGTGTTAGAGAAGCCCGGCGATCTTGCTGCCCAGTTAACCGCATTATCAGAGGGCGATGTGCTCTTTATTGATGAAATACACCGGATGAACCCCATAGTGGAGGAGATCCTCTACCCGGCAATGGAGGACTCGTGTATCGACGTGATGATAGGCGAAGGGCCCGGGGCACGGTCGGTGCAGCTCCCGCTGGAGGAGTTCACCCTCATTGGTGCGACAACAAAGGTCGGGTTGCTGGGCTCTCCGTTGCGTGACCGGTTCGGTTTTATATTCCGCCTCACGCTCTACGAGGTAGCCGATCTCGTGAAGATTGTGCTGAGGAGCGCTGCCATCATGCAGACGCCGATCACACAGGACGGCGCGACCGAAATCGCACAGCGCAGCCGCGGAACACCGCGGATTGCAAACCGTCTGCTCCGGCGGGTGCGGGATTTCGCCCTGGTCCGGGGAGACGGCAGCATTGATGCAGAGACAGCAGACCGTGCGCTGACCATGCTCGGGATTGACTCACTGGGTCTTGACAATATCGACCGGAAGATTCTCTCGGTGATTGCCCATGACTTCGGCGGCGGTCCGGTGGGCGTCAAGACGATTGCGATTGCGATAGGAGAAGAGGTGCGGACCGTGGAAGAGGTGTATGAACCGTATCTGATTCAGATTGGGTTTATTAAGAGGACGCCGCAGGGAAGAGAGGTTACGGAGGCGGGACGGAGGCATATCGGGATGAGGGTGGCGGCAGGCGGTAAACCGGGGCAGTCGAGGCTTTGATGGGAGAGGAGTGCTGTGGAAAACAGAAAGCGGGGATGACGGTTAAACAAGAGTGTTCTGAAATGGTGGTGGACACCCTGACATACACCTGCCACCTCAAGTCATTCTGATGGGCCGTCTCGTTTCCTGTGTAATGCAAGGTAGTTCTCAAGTGCCCGCCGGGAGGTATGCCACGTCTTTTTTATCTTAATTGCATCAAGTACGC
>CAZFXY010000052.1:0-11725 GCA_964523185.1 uncultured Methanoculleus sp. | reverse complement strand
GGGAGCAGGCTTACCGTGAACATTTGGCGCCCATGGGGGTGCGGGGTGGAGGATGAGATGTCAGAACACGGCAGGCACGTATTGCCTACCTCGGATATGTCCCTGTTTTGGTGTATATTATGGCTAAAGTCGCAATCATCGGAGCAAGCGGCAATGTCGGCCGTTATACTGCACTTACGGTCTCCCATAGTCCCTATGTCAGTGAGTTACTGCTTTTTGGACGACCCGGCAAGGAAGAAGTATTGCACGGCCTCGCCTCTGATCTCCATGACTCGTTTGCCGCGCGTGGCAGTCAGGCAGACGTAAAGTATTCCTGTACTCCAAAAGACCTGGAAGGGTCTGATATCGTTATCGTCACATCCGGTGTTCCGCGAAAGGATGGTCAGGATAGAAATGACCTTGCCCACGAGAATGCACAGATGGTCTCTGAAATCGCTGCCATGGTCGGGCATTACGCACCAAACGCCATTTTATTTATCATCTCAAACCCGGTTGACGTGATGACCGCGGTAGCACTGAAATACTCAGGGATGAAACCAAATCAGGTTATCGGACTCGGGACACACCTGGATTCAATGCGTCTCAAATGGTATATTGCCAAATACTTCGATGTGCATGTAAGCGAAGTTCATACCCGCATCATCGGTGAACACGGGGACTCAATGGTTCCGTTGTGGTCGGCGACCACCATCGGCGGCATCTCCATTCAGAATCTTCCGGAGTTCGAGGATCTCCCGGAACAAAAGATCATGGACGATGTCATGAACGCCGGTTCGAATATCATCCGCTGCATCGGTGCAACGGTATACGGCCCGGGAGACGCAATCGCAACCATCGTAGGCACCATTCTTGGAAACGAAAAGCGGATTCTTACCATATCTACTTTCATCAAAAGCGAGATCCACAATATCGGCGATGTCTGCATCGGCACCCCGGTGCGACTGGACAGAAACGGTGCCAAAACCATCGCTATTACTCTCAGTGACTCAGAGGTGGAGGGATTCCGGAAATCAGTAGATAAGATTCGTGCCATCACTCAGGACGTCCTTGAACGGCTGGATAAAACTGATCAAGGCCCATATTGTAAATAAACGCTCTTTTTTGGCATCACTCACCG
The DNA here is from genome assembly GCA_964523185.1 of uncultured Methanoculleus sp. Classification (GTDB taxonomy): domain Archaea; phylum Halobacteriota; class Methanomicrobia; order Methanomicrobiales; family Methanomicrobiaceae; genus Methanogenium. The sequence continues at coordinate 10,608 of CAZFXY010000052.1, read as the reverse complement.
GTTTCATTTTCCATGATGAAGAGAGAACGACAGATGTGCCGGGTTCTCCAAATTATCCATCAGTTTTTCCTGTTGCTGGCCCGGTACACGGTGCATACTGCAGATACATTAAATATAGACCTACCAGACCCGGTAGTGAGGTACCTTGTTTCATTCGCGCCCTCCTGAAGCCTGGCCATACCGACGTGAAGAACATCCTTCTCTCACCGATTACGATTCGTAATCGATTTATGGATATTTAGTAGAGGGTATTTGAGATCGGTATGCAGAGGGAGAGAGCGAAGGACAAAAAGGGAGTCCAGAGTCAGACAGGGGCCGATCATGAGTGAATAGAGGTCCCACACCATTACCTCTTGGGGATCGATACGCTGTAAAAACAGTGCCAAACCGGCAATCAGGCGGGAAGTCGTGACAAAATCGCACACATCGGTTATTATATTTGTTTATCATGCCGATTGAAAAATAATGTACAGAGAATTTCTAAAAAACCTCATGCCCGACAGATATCAGATATTAATGGTTTATATGCAGGGTTCATCAGATGGAGATTAATCGAAATCCTCTAAAGAAAATTGCTGGATTTTCATTCATATTAATCTATATATGCAGCAAATACCATTATTTATAATTATACCAGCAATTTCATTCATAACAGGCATCCAATCAAAAAAGGAGAAGTATACCATGTCATCAACCGAGGAAAAACTAAAAATCGCTGAAAGAGAGATCCAGATTAAAGCAAAACAACTGAATTTTTTCCATCAAATTTCTCGTATTGTTGAAAGTTCAGGGACGATCGATGAGATCATTAACGGCATTCTGAAGGCAATTTCTGCTGCATGTCAAAAAACAGAAAATACCTGTGTACGTATTCTGTTGAAAGGGGAGGCATATACTTCCAATAATTTCATCGAAACAGAGTGGATGATTTCGTCTGATCTTCGTGCAGAAGGCAGAGTGGTTGGAGCAGTACAGGTATTTCTTTTGGAAGGAAAAAAGGGAGAAATATTGTTCCTGGAAGAAGAAAAGCTCATTCTGGAAGATGTAGCCGAGCGGTTAAGCAAGGTTATTGAACGTATGCAGTCTGAAAATTTGCTCAGGCTAAAAATCCAGGAAATTATCTCCCTTTCAACTCCTATTACCCAGGTTCGCAAAGGTATTCTGACTCTGCCTCTGATAGGGACGCTCGACTCAGACAGAACCATGCAGATCATGGAACATCTGTTAATAAAGATCAGGGCGACCAGTGCAAAGCATATTATCATGGATGCGACCGGAGTCGGCACGATTGACAGCGCTGTCGCAGCGAATATCCTCAAGACATCCCGGGCAGTAAAAATGCTTGGTTCACAAATGATCTTCACGGGGATTAAACCTGATATCGCAATGACAATGGTGCACCTCGGGATTGATCTCGAAGACGTTGTCACCCGGGCAACGCTCGAGGAGGGGATCGAGTATGCACTCAACGCCATGGGAGAGGTAATTGTTCAGAAAAACACTCTGATGGATCCACGGAGAACAGAGGAATGAACCGGATACCCATCCTAAAATTACAAAATATCCTCCTCATTTCAGTTCAGACAGATCTACATGATATGATCATTCAGGCACTTCAGGAGGATATTCTCGAGGAAATCTCCCGGACAGGGGCAAAGGGAGTACTCATCGACATATCAGCACTCAGCATCGTTGATTCCTTTATGGCCCGCTCTCTAAGAGATTGTGGAATAATGGCGGCTTTACTCGGCGCAACAGTGGTAATAACAGGCATACAGCCGGCAGTTGCGATCACATTGGTTGATCTCGGACTTGATCTGTCCGGTATCAATACCGCCTGTGATATTGACAGCGGATTTGAATTTTTACAGCTAAACGGGAAAAACCAAAACTATCCGAATCCCGAATAAAGGAGGCCGAATAAGATGTTGGTACAAAATATTGAGATCAAAGAAGAGAGCGACATCGTTGTCTCCAGAAGAATTGTTCGGGAAATATCCACGGAGATGGGATTTGGCATTGTCAACCAGACAAAACTTGCAACCGCCACTTCAGAATTAGCCAGAAATATCTTTCGATATGCCGGTACCGGTGTTGTCATTGTGGAAAAAACATCCAATCCAGAGGGGATCAGAATATTGTTTGAGGACAACGGGCCAGGAATCGAGGATATCCCACTCGCTATGGAAGAGGGGTACACTACAACTCCGGGCAGTCTTGGACTGGGGCTGATAGGGGTTAAACGCCTTGTTGATGAGATGACCATTGATTCTGAAGTGGGAAAGGGAACAACGGTTACCATCTTCAAAAAATTGCTATAATGATGAATTATATCAGCCAGAACATATTTTTTTCAAGCCATGTTGCGGATGTAAGGAACAATATCCACAGGCTGTGTGAGGAATATCAATTTTCACCCGATAGTCTTGGAGAGATTGATCTGATATCTACCGAAATGGCGACAAATCTGCTAAAACATCATGCACTTCAGGGAAAAATCAGGTACCGGGTAACAGATGCTGATTCCGGATGTCCTGTGCTGGAACTCATCTCAGAGGATGAGGGTCCGGGTATCAATTCACCCGAAGACGCAGTTATAGATGGATACACCTCAGTTCCTGGAAGTATGGGAGTAGGTCTCGGCTCGATCAAACGATTGTCAGATGAATTTGATATGGAAACATCCCCATCAGGCACGGTAATTACGATTCGAAAAAGTTCCACCAGAAATGGAATAAATACCAGCAGTAATCTAAGAATAAGTGTCCTCACCCGCCCTCACCCTCTTGAAACCGTCTGTGGAGACGGTTATGTAATAAAACGGTTCCATCAGGGCGCATGCATTGCGGTAATTGACGGCCTGGGACATGGCATACATGCCCGTCACGCAGCCGCATCTGCAGAGAAATATATCACAGATAATTTTTCACCGGATCATTCATTGGAACATCTGCTTAGCGGCCTGGGAACTACCCTTCGCCGTACACGCGGTGCCGTGGCGAGCATCTGTGTAATTGATGAAGGGAAAGGTGAAATGCGGTATGCCGGCGTCGGAGATGTAACCATGCATGTGTATCCAACAGAGGAACATATATCCTTTCAAAACGTACCCGGAATTCTGGGTATGCACGAGGCAAGAATAAACCTGCAACGAGACATATGGCGAAGCGGGCGAAGCACTATCGTGATGCACAGCGATGGAATCAGCAGTGCAATCAAACCGGAAGCTGTGATGGCAGATGAATCGACGGTAGAAACTGCACACGCCCTCATGAAAGAGTACTGGAGAAAGAATGATGATGCAACGATTGTTGTGGTGAGATAGAAAATGGATGATAGTAGTGTACGTGTCCTGCAGGAAAAACTGGACAAAAAAACAAAGGAAGTTCAGGAACTGACAAATGAACTCGAACATGCCAATGAGGGGCTTATAGCTCTGTACATGGAAATTGACGATGCAAACAAAAAACTCGCAGAGACGAATCGCCAGTTAAAGGAACAGGAGAAAAAACTGATTTCATACCTCTTTGAAACCGTGAATAAAACGAGAAATCCGGTTGTTAATATCACCCGCAATCTTTCACTGTTAGAAGAGATGGCAGTGTCGGGGGATATTGACAAAAACGATGTAAAACTGATTATCGAGGTCATTAGGGACAATGCAAGGATGATCAATGAAAATATCATCGAACTGAATAAAGTTGCAATTGATGGTTCTGACCGATTTCTTGATACGTACAGGGATTTCCTGACCGAAGAATGATGAACTATTTCCGGCAGTAATTATGACCAGCCTTGATATTGATTTAAACCATTCCGGCGTAGTTCTGGCAATTACCGATTCTTCGATTCTTCGTACCTGTGTGCTTAAATCTATTCAAAAAGTCCATCACGAAGGGAAAAACGGAATTATTATATCTCTCTCTGAACCGCAGATCATACTTAAAAAAGCACTGGAAAAACAATCGATCGATACCTCCGACCTCCTCTTTATTGATGGAGTTACCGTGTCTGCCATGGGAAGAAAAGGCGAAGAGAAGAACTGCTTTTACGTCAACAAATCCTCTGACCTGACAGGGATTGGCATTGCCATTACCAAGGCGATGTCTTTGGTAGAGAATAAGGAAAATATGGTTATTATTCTGGATTCCGTGAGCACACTCCTCATTTACAATGATCCAAATCTCATTATTCGCTTTCTGCATATGCTCATAAATAAAATACGGTTAAATTCTGCAGCAGGTATCCTTTTTTCTGCAAAAAATGCCATAGATCCCATAGTAACCGCGCAGATAACGGCCTTCTCAGATTCTGTCAGGCACTTTGAAAAAAATCCCTGAGGTTTCGGTAAACCATGAGAAACCAGTGGGGGGTGCCTGCCTGCCTGCCTGCCTGCCCCACCCGAGGGGTCGTGAGGCACTCCCCGAAATACGGGTTCAACCGGTTTACCGGCGAAAATTAGATTATTCAATACCTGAACGAAAGAGTTACAGGATATAAAACGGGGGATCTCTCACCCCTGCCTGCGATGCGGAATATCGGTTTTATAATTTCTTGGACACAGGGTTGGGAAAAAATAGTTTTTAGATGACCGCTAAAGGCTACCAACGTTCTCCGGTTGTTTGATGGTCAGCAACCCGGGTACGTTGAATACGGTTGCCCAATACAGTGCCCACAACGGCAAACCGGCCATCCTTTTTCACGGCAGTCCCCATTCCCGGCTTTTATACGAACTCCGTTGCAATGAAAAACTGGTAGTAATATCCCCGGTACTCAACAATACCCCATCCCGGAATATCCTGGATGACCCCCGCCTCCACACTGCTCAGGTTATGGTTGTACCCACCGTAGCGGAGGAAGCGTGCAAGCACAGGGTAGTGGTTTAATTCCTCTTCGGTCAGGTGGTGCACTGCATCCGGGTTCTCCAGCGCCTCTTTTTCGCTGGTCCGAACAATGAAGAGCGAAAAGGCGTCCAGGTCTTTGTGCTTCTTACTCCACTCGGTGTCATGTGAGGAGTAGATGACATGCAACAGCCTTCCGTCGTCGGCGAATGTCCCGGTCGTCTCGATAAAGAACTCTAACCCATGAACCGTAGCCTGGAAAAGGACTGCCACGTCGCTTACCGAGATTTGGAGCCTGCTGTCCTTTACTCCTGCAAAAGAGCCAATATATGAACGGGCATCGGGCGTCGCGCCGGAGATGCCCTCCGGCAGAGGTTCGAGTTCAGCAAGATAGTCATCATGATACATCCGGACACGCAGGGAGTGATTGCTCTCGATCTCTCCCTGAATTGCAGGAATATCAAAGGCCACGATATCGTATCGATTCACGGATGGACTCACCCCAAGGTCTGTCAATTGATAGTCTTCCGTCAGGACATCAGTTCCGCCAGGGATGGTGACCACCGGTACAGCAGACTTGTCGATTAAAACCACGCCCGCAAGGCAAGAGCCAATGAAGAGCAAACAAGCAACCAAAATCAGCATATCCCGCGACCACCGGCGCTCAAAATGCCATTCTATTACTCCAATAAAGAGACTAATAATGAAAAAACCGGCAAGGGCGTTCGGGTACCGGGGGATGACAAACCCCATGCGAAAGGCTGTCGCAGTGAGAAAGAGCCACACAAAAAAGCCCGAGAAAAGTCCCGCCAGTTCCGTCCGTTCCCGCACCTTCTTCTCTTCTCCGCAGTGTCTGCCATAGACAAAATACTGGCCGGCAAAGAGGTACGGAAGTATGCATCCATATAAGAGCCACCCGAAAACAGGGTTGTCTAAGAGATTTTCATGCGGAGAAACGACCAAACGGCCCACCTTAAACAACAAAAACACCGTGATGACGTAAAAAAGTAAGCCGAGGGCAGTTCCCCATACCCGGGCAATTATTTCATCGTCTCTCTGCTTTTTCTCTGTTTTTTGTCTTCAGCGCGTGATTTTGGTTCGTTTGATTTGGTCATACTCCCCCCGGTTGTATCCTGTGTATTACTTCCCGCAGCGGCACCACCATAATCATGCCTGTTTTCCCGGAAATCTCTATTTCATCTCATTGACTGCCATGGCATTAAACCATACACCATGGTAGCGATAGTGATCTCTGCTCAATACCATACCCAGTGGGCGGGAAAATCCAATGGATGGAAAAATACGGGACCGGATACACTTCCTGTCCACACCAGCGAAAATAGAGTGATTGCCGAACGCAAAAATGATCGCAACATCCTTTTGCTTCGTATCCAGATGCCAGAAAAAACGGGAAAGGACGTCACGATTGCCAGAAGAAGTATGATATTGGCAGTTAACCCGGACTTGGACACAACCCCAAAAGCACGTCATGCGATAAAACCTGAGGCACACTCTTTTCCTGAGGGGTTATCTCCCCCGGACTCTCCGCCATGCCAGCAGAGAGAGACCGAATGACAGGATGGCAACGGTCGCTGCAAACCCGGGTATCTTCTGGCCTTGAGGCGGCAAACCCCCGGGATCATACGTGAAGAGCCAGATATCGCCCCCCTCTTCCCAGACAATGTGATCCCCGGATATGGCCGGACGGCCCTGGTTGTGATACCGGGACGGGTATACGAGCATCTCCCTTTCCTCGGTGAGGTTAAAGAGATGAAGATCATTATCCGGTACATCGCTCCCGCGGAAAGCAGCGTCCGTCCACACCACCCGGTCACCAGACAGAGCAGCCCCCATCTTCAATGAAGTGCCACCAGAGACCACGGTCTCAGTCCCACTCGTGAGGTTCGTGAGACGCAACTCTCCGGATGTGGCGTCAGTCCAGAGAATCTGATCCCGGAAGATATCAGATGCAATGTGATCGCCGGGACCTGTTTTGAACGGAATCTCTTCACCGGTTGAAATGGTATAAAGAAAGATATCGGCATTCCCGTTGCGCCAATCTGCCCAGAGAACCTGATCCCCCCAAATCCGGGGGCCACGCTGGTCCAACGGTGCCGTGCAGATCGGGATCTCCTCCCCGGTGGGGATATGATAGAGATAGATGTCCCTGCTGCTGTAACCGTCCTTCTGCCGAGAATCCTGCCAGACCACATAATCGCCGGATATTGCCGGGCCTTCAGGTTTTGCAGATTCGGATGATATTTTCCTGAGTTCTTTGGTAGAGATGGTATAGAGATACACTGCCTGTTCGTCCCTCGGCGAACCGGCGCTGCGTCTGTCAGTCCATACGACATGGTCACCTGAGATCTGCGGCGAGGGCCGCCGCCCTTCGTTATAGACGGGAATCTCGGTTGTCTCCCCGGTCGTAAGCGTGTAGATCACAACTGTGGGATTCTCCTCACTGACATGATTCCAGACGATGTGGTTTCCGTCAATGGCCGGTTTTTCCTGAGTATCCAGATCATCGGTGAGGGCAAGAATCGTGCCCGGTGCCGCATCAAAGGATTGCTCTGCACCCGCTGCAGCAGGTATGCAGGCAAAAACAAGTATTATCAGAATAGTAATAAACCTCTTCAGGATGCCTGCATGCACCCCATATACCCCGCTGCCTTTCATATGTGATACTATCATTTCATCAACCAAAAATATAGCGGAGAATATAATTCTTTAACGGCGCATCTCACTTTTTTCTCACGGATTATTCAAAATCAGGACATAGGTACATGCAGGTCATCTCTGGCAGATGAAAAATTGAGGGAATATTCATTGTACGTCGGATGAATTACCGATATGCCATCTATTTTTTCACTTCCGACACCAACACGAATCCCACATTCTTCAGGAGGAGCAGTATCATCCTCCGGCTGAAGCACCATAACGACATATCCTTCATTCCCCTCACCGAGACATGAGAGATTTATATCCGGTGTTATTTTCACCATACTGGTGTATTCAATCAAAGAACCGGTATGCCATTCCGATATGGAATATTCGGGACGGGCATCCATATTGCCGTCGGGATAGCTATGGTATTTTTTCGTAACTATCCACCCCTGAGGGATACCAAATTCCACACCCCCAAAGTCTTTGGAGGATATCTGGAGGTGCGCCGTGATTACCACCTGACGGGTTACTTCACCCATTTCTGCAAACATCGCCCCCTGCACCCACGACCCGGATGCATTGTCATGGAGATCGAAATGCGTGATATCAACAATTTCCCCTCCTGCATCCGGGCATTGCTGATCAAAAGGGAAAAACACTAAAAACGCCAGGAGAAGCAATGCGCCAATGAGCAGACAGATATAATATGTATATTCCTTCATTTGTTTCACTTCAATTCAGATTCGTTCCCATTTCACGCCATATTTATCACATTAGGGCTGATTTGGCGGATATTTGCCATTTTCAGTATGCCGGATATAGCATCTGATACCTGCATCGATAAAGATAACGGCGGACATGCTGAACCCCTATCCTGTCAACTGCACCCACAAAAACAGCAGCCAAAAGAGGTGCCAAAAGAGGTAGCAAAGCTTTTTAAGACACCATCGCACTTCAACGAATCATCACCAGTTATCCTATTTGAAACAGAGTACTTCCAATCCAATGATAAAATGATTGGCTAATGGTTATCGTATCAGAATTAATATAAAGAGGGTAATGGATGTTGAAGATGTATATCATTCACTGAAAATTGAAAATATTGTTGCTTCCGGACGCATTGCAGAGACATTGGACATAGAATATCTGTCCGGTGCCCTTGAGGGGTGTGTCCTTAATAAGAAAAAATTCCCCGGCGCTATCTATCATATGAAAACCCCTAAGATTGCATTCCTGCTCTTCTCGTCAGGTAAGATTGTCATGACAGGGATATCAAACACGGATGAATTCCATGAAGGCCTTTCCACCATCATCGAACAGTTGCAGCAACATGGTATACAGACACTCGAGTCACCGGACGTTGTCATCTCAAATATGGTATGTTCCTATGACAGCGGGAATTTCATCAATCTCAATAAGGTGGTTCTCACGCTCAGTCATGAGAGAGTGGAATATGAACCGGAACAGTTTCCCGGTCTTGTATACCGGATATCAGATCCAAAGGTGGTGGCACTCCTGTTCTCGTCAGGAAAATTTATTCTCACAGGGGCAAAAAATCTGGACGATGTGAAATTGGCTATCGATTATCTGAGAGAACGACTGAACCAGATTCGGTAACCATCATCTTTTGATGCTGCTGCAATAGCGTTCGGGCATATGTATGAGAATTGCCGTCAACCCTTTTTTACCATCCTTCAGATGGGCATGTATTATTCTTTGGATGAAACACCACAACAGCACACTCTTCAAACAGCATCCGGGAACCTGTGTTAAAATTTTGAGAACGCGCCTCCCCGAAAGAGAAACGTATTTCCTTCAGCGTTTGGCATTACCCGAGCTATTTCCCCTTGAAAAAAATAGTATTATTTCCCAAAACGCCCCGAATCATACGGGGGTCTCATCCAGGGGTTCCACGGATTCCACGGAAAGAAGGACATACGCTGCATCCAGTTTCCCCAGTACCTGGAGAGAGTAGTAGCGGAAAAAGGTGATGATGGGCACATTGATCAACAGTGCTTCAAGGAGTACAACCAGACCAAAGGGAATCAATAGCAGGAGGAGCATGACATTCATCATATCGAAAACCATCATGGCCAAAACCCCAATGATCACGAAGGGTATGGCGGTGATGAGTACGGCAATCAGCAGGGCAATGACCATCAGAATAACGGCGACAATCCCGAGCACAAACCTCGCGGCAACATAGACAACCGCCTGCTTCCACTCTGAAACGAGAAGTGTGATGACCCGGCGCCATGCCGCAAGTACACCGCAGTCATCGCGAATCATGACAGGGACGACAAAATCGTTGGTAAAAAGCGCAATGAGCGCGAGCGGTATCATCAGGAGCAGTACCAGGAAAAAGAACGGCAGCATGGCAGCAATCACCAGAGCGTCCCCGGACGGCGTCCCACCCACCAACGGCAGGAACAAGAGAAGAGCCAGGGCGACGATGACAAGGAGAAAGATGAGGCTGATGCCAATATTGAAGAGGAACAGACGAAACCCCTTGCCACTACGCTCTTTAAATGTCCGGGTAAGCAGAATCCGGCCGCTCGTGAGGCAGTCAACAAAGACGAACTGGAGGACAGAACTGATGAACATACAGATGATCCCCAGCAACAGGACCACCCCTACGATGATCAGGATGAGTCCAAGAGCGTCCATTCCAAGATCAGAAGGAATCCCCATAGAGAGATCAATGTCGGAGGCGTCACCAAATGAGCCGCTGGGGATGTTAAACCCGCACCCACCGATAAAGAGGCCAATGAGAGCAATACGGAGCCAGACGCCCCACTGAAATGGCCAGAGGAGACCCTTGGCCCGGTCTACTGCACCGGATATCTCACTGAACCCATAGTAATTATCTGACATGTATACCAAATGCGACAGTGTCCGGGATAAACCTTTCTGGGATAAAAATAGAAATCCGCTCTCAGAAAATGAATTCGGGATGTTTTTCTGGTTTGTTAGGTACAGGAGAAATCATAGCGGCGTGTAAAATCAGTGCCACGTTGAAAATGGTAATTACCGCAATAACACATAACACAGGTAGGGACAGAACCCAACTCCCCGATTATTTTACCCTACATTGCAAATCCGG
>CAZFXY010000051.1:0-11945 GCA_964523185.1 uncultured Methanoculleus sp. | reverse complement strand
TTTCGCGTCCCCAGACACTGTTTGTCTGGTGAAGCACTGACTCGAGCAACTCTTCAGTCGTCTCTGCACAGGCGCAGGTGAGTACATGACCGAGATCTGAGAGGATGTGTCCGTCTGTTCCACCGGTGCAGCACATCCGGCGCTGTTTTGCTACATCTAATGCCTTTTCATTGAGCCTCCGTGACATTCCGCCGCTGATCACCTCCAGGCCGTCGAAGACGCTGTACATCCGGGGGGAAAGGTAGTTGAGGTCGATGCATTTACAGAGTCCCTTATTAAAGAGCAGGTAACCGAAGGGGTGGGCAGCGATCATGACACAGTTATAATCGTCAGCGATTCGGGCGATATCCGGGGTGGTGAGGGATGTCGCAAGGCAGGGACTCCGGCTCTTTGTATCCCTGATATGCTTCTCATAGCATTCCGTGAGGTCGGCCACTGAAAAGAAGTAGAGGAGGATATGGGGGCCGTCCCAGGCACTGATCTCAATGCCCGGGATGAGGAGAACAGATGTGTCTCGTCGCTCGGCCTCGATGACGCCGGATACAGCGTTATGGTCGGTAATGGCCAGCCCTATTCCCTTCTGTTCAGCAAGGGCAAGGGCGTCGCGGACGCGGGTGGGGGAGTCGGAGTGGTTGGTGTGGAAGTGCATGTCTACTCCAACAAAGCCACGTCTGACGAGTGCTGTGGTATCGGGTTCACCAAAGATGACCTGTGGGAATATCGTCCGGGTGTTCATGCTACTCAGATATTCTATCCGTTGCCCGGGCTTTTACTTATTGGTGGTGTTTATGGGGGGATTGGTTGACAAAAGGAAAGGATATATTCAGCTTCAAATGGGTCAATGAGTGGCATATTTTAGCTATCTCCTGATGAGTCTAAAGGTTTTTCTGTTGATTATTGTGCACCGTTTGAATTTTTAGTTCGAAGGCCGGAAATATACTGTTATATAACTTTGTTGCATAATGTACTATATTATAGTGGGTTTATAAGTATGAGATCGAAAAAATGGGCAGGAATTATCCCTATCCTGACAGTATTATGCGCAGTGTTGTGTCTGGCAGCACCTACGATGGCAGCTACCTGGGAGGTAAATCCCGACGGAACGGGTCACTTTACCACGATTCAGGCAGCATTGAACAGTGAGTGGACAAATGGTGACACGATAGAGATTGCCTATGGGGTCTACAAGGAACCGGTCGCGGTAAACGCGAATGGAAGGGACCTCACGATTACAGGCATCCCCTCTCCTGCCGGTGACCTGCCGGTCATCGATGGCATGGACGGCGCGATTGAACTGCCCGGTCTGGATGACTGGGGTTACGGCTGTGGTGGTTGTTCGATGTTTCTCTATAATGGTGATTTCACCGTCTCATCCCTGTGCGTGACGAATGCCACAAATAACGGGCTTGTGGTGCGTTCTGGAAATACTGTGCGCATCTCAGATTTCGAGGCATTAGAGAACGGCAATCACGGTGTCAATGTCTGGTATTGTGACGAGCTCGTGTTGACCGGGATTGAGGCATATGATAATGGAGGGCACGGTATCAATGTACATTCTGATACTCTCGAAGGGACGTTCCTGCTCTGTACCGATAACGGCGGAACTGGTCTGAATATCTGGGCTGATGGCGACGTAACGCTGTCATCAGTTGAGGCCAGTGGTAACGGCTGGGGTGGTCTTAAGGTGCACCAGTGTGAATCATCCACGTCTTCGGTATCCGATATTCTTGTCACGGACAATGGTTGGGATGGTCTCTTTGTAAAGGGATCTGACCTCTCTATGGCTGACATTTCTCGTGTTGTATCTACTGGAAACGGCGATGATGGTGTGGTCCTCAACGGCTTTGCCGACTTCACCGTCTCAGATATGACCATTGACGGGAACGGCGTGGCGCCGGAATTGTCGTCCACCATTTTTGCAGACCGTGCGAACGACCCTGGCCTCTTCCGTGCTGACTGTAAAAACGGCGATTTTGACTGCGATGCAGGCCGTATGTCGGTTGCGACTGCGGCAGACACGACGATAGAGACAACGGGCGGGGCCAGCTACCTTCGCTGTGATGGGAATGGTCTCTTTGTAATGTGTTGCGGGAACGGCACTATCGACGGTGTGGATGCCACGAACAACGTGGGTGTAGGTATTATCGTCGATGTGACCGGCGATGTCGTCATCTCCCATTGTAATGCGGTTGCAAACGGGTATACGGGAATCTTCACAATGTCTTTATCTGACGAATCGAGGGTGCTTATGGGTGGTATTCTGCCAGATAGCGGCATGGACATGGATTCAGCTACAACCCAAACAACGTTTGAAACTGCTTTCACCGAAATGATTGCGTTTGTGGCAAATGCCACCGTTGTCTCTGAAGATGAATTTATACTCGCAGATGGCGTTTCCATCTTTGTCGATGATATCGTTGAAGAAGGGCCGGATGTGACACTTTCCTCCATTATGGTGAAGAATAATGGCTATGCCGGTATCGGGGTTATTGCCCCGTATGTTGTTGCATCGGATATCACAGCAAATGAAAACGGTGCGTCTCCGACAGATGTTGCACGCACTCTCACGGGTGCCGGTATTCTCGGGGCATCTTTCATTAGTGAATACTCTGACATTGCGGCGGCAGATAACGGTGGTGCCGGTATGGCTGCAGCCTCTCTTTCTCTGGATATCGAAGATGCAGTTTTCACCGGTAACGGTGCAGAAGCAGACAGTGATATTCATGGCCGGCACTTCCAGACCGGACTTCTCACAGTATCTCTGGTAGGCTCCCTCTCCGGTGTCCATTCTGACGAAAATGCCGGAGCCGGTATTCTCACGACCTCGGTCATCACGGTATGTGAAGAATGTTCAGCATCAGGGAATGGATTAGGTGGCATTGTTGCGGTAGATCCCCTGAGTCTGGGTATTGCTGCAGTTTTTGCACACGTTGATATGTCGGATATTATGGATGGAGTTGGTATCTCTGGAGAAGAGCGGTTTTATCTGAACAGTCTCTCGTCACCGGCGATGCAGGATGTGGTGACTTGTTACGGCACGACAGATACCTTTGTTCCGTCCGCGGTGGCTGACATTGATGTCGGCAATGTCACTGAAGATGATGTGGCGTTTCTCATTGGCCTGCTGCACCAGTACATGGCAGTATCGGGGATTTATGTGGTAGATTCCGCAGCAGATGGCAATGAACTCTTTGGCATGGCTGTGGTATACCCGAATGTTGTAACGGGTGGATTTTCGGCAGATGGCAATGGAAATGACGGCGGCAACATACTTGAGGCAGTTGCCGGAATCGGCATTGTCGGTCTTTATCAGACGGGAACATTCATTGACACCTCGGCATCTGATAATACCGGGGCAGGTATCGTCACCATTGGTGTGGAATCAAAGTATACCGGTGTCACTGCGGATGACAACGGTTATGCCGGTATTGTCACAATTGACCCTCTGACCCTGGCCGCTGCGGCTCTCGGTCACGTTGTTATTCTGGATGACACTGGTGATCAGATGGGTATGACAGCAGACGCCACAGAGATGACTGACCTTGAAATGCATACGAATATTGCAAAAAGTGAGGTCGTGCAGGATATCGTTGCCACCTATTACACGGGTACAACATCTGCTGACAGCAACGCGGATGCCGTCATCATTCTGGATGGCGGGATGGATATCCTTCTCGAACACATTGAACGCTACTTTGAAAATGCGGGAGTTTATGCATACGATGTCTCTGCATCCGGCAACGGCTACCCGGGTTTTGTTGCCATCGGCCCGAATGTGGTGATGGACGGTGTCACAGCCGACGGTAATGGCGCTGCAAACGATGAAGAATCTGATGTGATTGCCCTCGTTGGAGGCAGTGGAATTATCGGTCTCTCCATTGTCGGCGACTACACGAATATTGCTGCAAATGGCAACACCGGTGCGGGAATTGCTACTGCAGGCATCGTCACTGATATGACTGCATGTGATGCAGATGAGAACGGTGTCGGCGTGGTCTCCCTCTTCATTGTTGGTGACTACACGGAGATTGGTGCAGCAGAAAATGCTGGTCCCGGTATTGTCCTCGCCGGTATCAACGGCACCCTTACTGGATCTGCAGCAGCTGGAAACGCAGGCCCGGGTATTCTCTGTGTTGACCCGGTGGCAGCAGCCCTCATGTACCTGTTCATCCCTATGACCGCAGCGCCATTCGGAACTGCGGACTCTATGAATGGTATGGATGCTACTTTCAAATATGAGACAGATGCAGTCTCGCCCGAGACACTTGCACTTCTGTGCCAGCTCTCCGGCACCTCCGGCACCTCCGGCAGCACGAACGGCATGTCGCCTATGGGTGGCGGTAGTGAAACTGAAACTACAACTGCATGGACACTCATTGAGTGGGCGGTTGGACACGTCTTTTCATATGAAGGAGACATTACTGAACTGAATGAAACCGAGATTATTGATCTTGTCCTTGCTCACTACCTGACTAATGCCGGAATGTCTGTTTCTGACGTAACGGCAGGCAATAATGGCTGTCAGGGTATTGTGGTTCTTTCCCCATCCATTACGGTTGCTGATGTAGCCGCAGAAGGGAATTGGTATGATGGTGTTTCTGTTTTCAGTCCGTGGAAAGCCGTCGACGCTTTCGGGACGTGGGTGCACCCCGCAGAACCGGTTGGAGCCGAGCGTTTGAGTGTCCGGGAGGTTTATGCCGTGAGTAACGATGGTTCCGGTCTTGCTATCACCGGAGCAAACGGCGGAGAAGTGATGGGTGTCTATGGTTCTGACAATTTAGTGGGCCTCATCCTTGGCGATTCAGATCACCTCATGGTTTCAGATAGCACGTTTGAAACAAACCGGGTTGTGTCGGTATTGTGCGGCGGCAGTCAGTTCAATAGTATCATCCCGATACATTCATTCCTGCCGGACGGGGCAATCACGGTTCCGATCGGTTCAATCGTGCCGGACTGGGTAATCAGTGATCCGACCGGTTCATGCAACAATGCCTTTTCTCATACTGAAGTGGATGGTGGCATTGCGGTTTTCATGAACTCATCCGGGAACGTATTCGGCGATACCTTCTTTGATGAAGCACAGGAGATAGCAGCAGATATCTCAGGTGATGGGCCTTTTGTTCTTTATAGCACATCAGGGTTCAGGGCACCGGTACTGCCTGACCCACAGTGGGGAACTCATATGAGTGGATGTGGAATAGGTGTTATCGGTCTGGGCGGGTTTAACACGACGGTGAACATCACGTATGACTACAGCCATGGATACCCGGAGACTACCGGTGCTACCCTGTATCCGCAATGGGCGGTGAATGCCACAACTCCGTGGGAATACTGGCGGTTCAATGCAGCCGGGAATGATCCCGTTGCGATGACGATCGGACCGATGCAGGTGCCGGTAGCCCCCCCGGCGGCTGCACCGTGCGGTGAAATTGTCGATTTGATGTTCATCGCTCCGTTCTGGAAAGAACCGCGTTGCGATGACGATCCAGGGCATGATGCATTCATGAGGTCCCTTGCGGAGAATAAGAAGACCGGGTATATCGGTCCCGATGGTGTCTTTGTCCCATATGCACAAGGGGAAATTCCGGTGGAAGGCCCCGGTACCCCTACGGGTGACGGCAAAGGAGACACCTCGGGTGATGACACCGGAAGTGACACTGGAGATGACACTGGGACACCACAGCAACCCGGTGCAGACGGGTCCTCTCCGGGAGCAGCCGTTGTGACGGCTACTGCAACCACTGTTGCCACCACTCCGGCGCCCACCACCACTCCTGTGGGAGTGGCACCGGTGATTGGTGCACTGGGTGTCCTCGGTGCCCTTGCGGTTATCCGCCGCCGATAATCTGGCCCTTTTTTTCATTTCTTTTCATTTCTTTTCTTTTCATTTCCTTTGTGTGATAGATGTACATGTGCAGCACAACAATGTATATATATGTACAATGACGTACTAACTCTATATGGAAACCAAGTACATTCTCGATGAGAATGATCTGCCCAGACAATGGTATAATATCCAGGCGGATCTGCCGGTGCCTCTTTCACCTTGCTATAATCCTCAGACGAAAGAGCCGATTGGTCCAGAGGACCTCGCCCCGATCTTTGCAAAGGAGCTGATCCGGCAGGAGATGTCAACCAAACGCTACATTGACATTCCGGATGAAGTGCGGGACATCCTCACCCTCTGGAGGCCGTCTCCTCTCTACCGTGCCCACCGGCTGGAGAAACTCCTGAAGACACCGGCAAAGATCTTCTACAAATATGAAGGGGTCAGCCCACCCGGTTCTCACAAACCAAACACGGCGGTTGCCCAGGCATATTTCAACATGAAAGATGGCATTGAACGGATTGCCACCGAGACCGGTGCCGGACAGTGGGGCTCTGCCCTTGCCTTTGCAACCCAGCTCTTTGATATGGAGTGCAAGGTCTACATGGTCCGGGGCAGTTATGACATGAAACCCTGCCGCAAGATGATGATGCAGTGCTGGGGGGCCGATTGTGTTTCCTCCCCGTCGCCGGATACCAATGCCGGGCGAACCATGCTGAAACAGGATCCTGATACCTCCGGTTCTCTGGGAATGGCGATTTCTGAAGCGGTTGAGGATGCAGTCTCCCATGAGAATACCAATTACTCCCTTGGGTCTGTGTTAAACCATGTCTGCCTCCACCAGTCGGTGATTGGGCTGGAGACGCTGGAACAGCTAAAGATGGCCGGGGAGGAGACGGCAGATTACGTCATTGGATGTGCCGGGGGCGGTTCAAACTTTGCTGGACTCGCGTTCCCGTTCATCCGCGAAAAACTGGCCGGAAGAATGCCGGACTGCCGGATGATTGCCACCGAACCGGCGGCCTGTCCAACACTCACCAAGGGTCTTTATGCGTATGACTATGGTGATGTGGCAGGTTATACGCCGATTATGCTGATGTACACCCTCGGTCATGGGTTTGTCCCTCCTTCCATTCATGCAGGCGGGCTGCGTTATCATGGCATGGCGCCGCTTGTTTCCCTTCTGCACCACGAGGGAATGGTTGATTCGGTCTCCTGCCACCAGAATGAGGTATTTGCTGCAGCAGTTGCGTTCTGCCGTTCGGAAGGCATCATTGTGGCACCGGAGTCTGCCCATGCAATCAGGACGGTGATGAATGTGGCAGCAGAATGCACCCGGACGGGTGATGCGAAGACGATTGTCTTTAACTGTTCCGGCCACGGCCACTTCGATCTGACCTCGTATGAGGCCTACTTCGCCGGCGGTCTGCCCGACTATGAGTACCCCGCAGAGCTTATTGCCGCTTCACTCAAAGATCTGCCGAAGATTAACGAATGCTGATCGGTTTTTTAGTAAATCCGATCGCCGGTATGGGCGGTGCGGTTGGGCTGAAAGGGACAGACGATGCGGTAGATGAGGCGCTACTGCGGGGGGCAGTGCCTGTTGCACCCGTCCGTGCCCGCCTGCTACTCTCTTTGATCACGCCAGGCGCCCATACGTTTCTCACCGCAGACGGTTCGATGGGGGAGGCACTGCTCGCTGCGGCTGGCTTTTCGGCAGAGACGGTGTTTGTTCCGGGGGCGGCAGAGACCACCGGACAGGATACCCGGCAGGCCTGTCGGGTGTTTGCGGATCGGGGGTGCGGGCTGATTCTTTTCTGCGGCGGGGACGGGACAGCCCGTGATGTCTTTGCGGTTGTCGGCGACACGATACCGATTCTCGGTGTGCCTTCCGGCGTGAAGATGTACTCGGGTATCTTTGCTGCGACCCCTGTGGGGGCGGCTGAGTGTGTAAACCGGCTCGCGGAGGCAGTAATGACGGATGCAGAGGTGATGGATATTGACGAGGCGGCCTATCGGGACGGCCGCCTTGCGGTAACCCTTACCGGGATCGCCCGTTCTCCTGCGCTCATCGGTCATCTACCTTCTTCCAAATGGGCGACGGACGCAAGGCATGAGGGCCGTTCACAGGCTGAGATTGCCCGATTCATCACTGACATCATGCGGAGGGATACCTTGTACCTGATCGGTGCCGGGAGCACCACAGCAGCTGTTATTCAGGCCTTGGGCGAAGAGGGCACCCTGCTGGGCATTGACGCGGTATTTGACGGGGATGTCATTGCCCATGACCTGAATGAAGAGGGCATCCTTCAGCTGCTAAACCAGTATCCCCGGGTGCAGGCAATGGTATCGATCATCGGTGCACAGGGGTTTGTGCTGGGCAGGGGAACTCAGCAGTTCTCGCCTGCGGTGGTAAAACGGCTCGGGCCGGAGAATATTATTGTCATTGCAACCGAGGCCAAACTCTCCCGCACCCCCTCCCTCTACCTTGACACGGGGGATCAGGATCTAAACCGCCGGTTTTCTGATTCACTACAGGTGATCTGTGGATATGCAATGGCCCGACGCATGCCCCTGAACCGGTGAAAGGGGCGAACCAGTCGGTGGGTCCGTGCTTCGGTGCAGCAGGGAGTACTGGGGACAGTCTGATATGCACGTCGCGGTGACGGCCAAATAACCTCTCTGGTTGGTTTTCTTGTTCGGTATCTCACTTGTTGTTGCCGGATTTGTCATTGCATATTCACTCTGTCAGTCAGGGATTGTGTTCCTCCTCCCGGTGATTGTGGGTGATGCGGTAGGCATCATCACGGCATCCGGGACCAGTGTGCAGATTCTGTTCTCTTTTTTCCGAATACACCGTTCTGATTGGCGTGATGTCTGCAACTATTGCGTTATATGCGAAAATATCCCCGAAATGTTGACATTTTGATGTTTTGAAAAGATTGTGGAAGTGGGTGCTGGTGCATCCCCCGGGCCGAATCAGGCGTGAACTGCTTTCATAGGTAGTGAATGTTCCATTCTTTTTGGGAATGATTTTCTATTGGCCGTGAACAGTTCGTCCCAGAAATCCCGAATTTGGCGGTGTAAGATTTATGTATGAAGACCTCTATCTAACCACTGCCAGGCACTACCTGTGGGGGGCAGATACTGGCGGAGTATCCTGCGGTTAAAACATATGTGGGTTTTTTTGAAATAACGTCTTTCAGAAGGTCGGTATGGCGCATGCAGGATATATGAGGTGTATTCATGGGGGGACATATGCCAGATTATCAGGCGGCTTTTCTGAACAAGGCTGTGCCGATGCGTATTATGGATGATGACAAAAGTCTTCGCTTTGTTAACCGGGCCATGACAGACTATTCTCGGGATGTAGCGTCAAACCGGGATGAAATCTTCCGGTTCTTCTCTACGGGAGCTGAGGAGACCTGCCTGCACACCGCAGGGGATGCGACCGGAGACGCGACCGCGTCAGCCCGGTTGTGTATGGCACGAGAGTATATTGAGATTGCCGAGGAGGGGGCCGGCATCGGCTTCTGGAATATCCTTGTGAAAGAGAAGGCATGCTCGGTTGACCGTGGCTGGGCGCATCTCATTGGATACGAGGCAGAAGAGTTGGGTGGATCGTTTGAAGAGGTGTTCATGCACCGTGTTCATCCAACAGATCAGCCGATGGTGGCGGCGCACGTCTTATGCCTTGATGACGGCACCAGGCCTGTTGGGCGGGCAGAGTTCCGGATGCAGCACCGCGACGGGAGGTGGATCTGGGTGCGATCTGTCTGCCGGGTTGTCGCATATGATGCCGAAGGCGCCCCCGAGCGGGTGGCAGGGATGCATATCGACACCACTCAGGAGCATGAGATAGGAGAGGCCCTCGCGGAAGCAAAAAAGAAGATCATTTTGCTCTCATCGGTGACCCGGCATGACATCCTAAACCAGGTGTCGGTGATCCTGATGTGTGATGAACTGGTCAGAGGCAATACCGGGAGTACACCCATGACCCCGGAGAAGGCGGATCATTATTGGGATATGGCAAGCACTGCAGCCCACACCATTGAGCGACTGATCTCGTTTACGCGTGATTATGACGCACTCGGTATGGAACCGCCGCGGTGGCAGAACCTCGCGACGGTGGTTCGGAATGCAGAGATTCTGCTCCATGGAACCGGTGTGGTGGTCACCCTTACCTGCGGGGAGATTGAGGTGTTTGCTGATCCACTCTTTGAGAAAGTTATCTATAATCTGTTGGAGAATGTGCAGCGCCACAGTGACGGGGCATCCCAGGTGACGATTACCTTTACAGAGGATGAGGAACGAGGGGTGCTCACGATTTCCGATGATGGTTGCGGCGTGCCTCAAAACAAAAAAAAGCGAATTTTTGAGCGGGGATATGGAACAAACACCGGGCTGGGGCTGTACCTCTCCCGTGAGATGCTTGGGATCACCGGGATTACCATCTGCGAGTGCGGAACCTTTGGTGTGGGTGCCGTCTTCCGGTTGGATATTCCCCTAAATCATATCCGTCGGGGCAAAAACCCCGTCTGATCGTTTTTTTGAAGTCATGCCTGGAAGTCTATTACTTCCGGCTCCAGTGTCTGGAGGTCGACGATGATGGCACGGGCCGGTGTCGGCTGAATGTTCATCTGTTTCTGAAATGCAGTCTGTGACTGCCAGGTGCCGGCGTTGATGGCAAGCACTCCACGGTATTTAGTGATGCCTGAGATATGCACATGTCCGGTATGAAAGATCTCAGGAATCGGGTCAATGACAAGCCGATCCTCTCGTGAAGCATAGATGGGGGTGCGTTCCCCATATGTGCAGGTGAGGTGGCGGCGTTTGAGCATCTCAACCATTACCTCATCTACCCGGGTATAGGAGGCGCCGGGAATAAGGCCGATCATGTCGTCAAAGGATCTCCCGTGATACATCAGAACGGAAACGCCCTGCAGCTTCACGACGGCCGGATTTTCCACCATGATGACATTGTCCGGGAGGTTCTCACAGAACTGGGGGGGGAGAGCAGGTTGGGGTTCAGCGCCCCGGACAGCATCGTGGTTGCCGGGAGAGACAACGATCTGGATATGGGAAGGGAGTCTCCGGAGCATGTCGCCGAATGCCGCATACTGGCCGTAGATGTTCTGGATGGTGAGTTCATTTTCCTGATCCGGGTAGATGCCGATGCCGTCCACCACATCACCTGCGATCAGGAGGTAGCCGATATCCGATTGTTCGTGCAGCCATGCCGTGAACTTCTCCCACGCCTCGCCGAGAAAGGTGTTAGAGCCGACGTGCACATCTGAGATGAATACTGCCTTCCCCGGCGTTTTACTCAGGAAAGGTGCGTGGTTGATAGGAATGTCAGGCCGTGCGAGTGAGTTAGCAAAGAAAAGGTTGCCGTCGCTTGAAAGCTGGCCGGTGACCGCGATCACCTCGTCGGGGATGAGGCGTTCTGCCTCCGCAAATTCCTCACGGCTTTTATTGAAGAGGATATTGATCATGCCGGTGGGATCCTCCAGCACCGCCATCCGGTGCCCTTTGGTGGTGTTCCTGACGCTCATCACCATGCCGATGAGGACGAGTTCCATATTGTAGTAGCGGCTGTTTTTTGCAACCCCCCCGATAGGCATGGCACCAGCATAGGTTTTTCTCGTTCGCAGGATAGCGGAGAGGCGGTTGTAACGATCCCGGAAATAGTGGATGAAGTCCCTGAAGTCGACACCGTTATTTTCATGAGAACCGGCCCCGTATATGACATCAACGGGCGCTTCGGTGAGAAATCTCATCCCGTCCCGTTCCCGGGTAAACCCGGGGATATGTTCCGTCATCACGACGGTTGCATGCGGCGGCATCGTATCTGCGATGACAGGGATGATCGAGAGGTCATCCTGCTCGGTGATATATGAGACTACATCGGGATGAACCTGCAGCCCGAGGTCCAAAAACCCGAGCACGATCTCCTGTGGACGCTGCATACAAACAGGTTGGTCTTCAGGCAGTAAAAACCCCCATGAAGTGGTGGATTTTGCCCCATCTTTCATATGTTCTGAAGAGGTATTGTACTATATTATGAAGGAACAGCGCCGGAGCCTTGGGGTGGTTACCCAGGTGCAGCGATTTTTAA
>CAZFXY010000050.1:0-12095 GCA_964523185.1 uncultured Methanoculleus sp. | reverse complement strand
CTTCGCATTGAACTTCACGCTTTCTTCGATCTACCACTTACATTGGCAGCCGTAATAACGTTTTTCTCATCAGCTCTTTATCTGATATCAGTCCCTGAATCAACAGGAGCTACGGATAAATCCCTCCTCCTGAATCGTCACGGAGGACTCGGAGACATCGGCAGACTTCTTTTTGCTATGACCCTGTATTGCGTGCTTATTCTCATTTTTTATGCAAAAGAACTGATAGTTTTGTTATTCTCTGCTGATTATGCACCTGCAGGTGATTATGTACTTCTCATCGCAATTGGATACGTTTTCATCTTTATTCAGCAGTTTATTGCCTATGTGAATGTTTCATTTTACGAAAAATCGACGAAGCCATTTGTTTTCATCACGGTGATCAGCTTATTGATATTCCCTTTCTTTAGCCACCTGCTGATAGGGTATTTTGGATTTCTGGGAGCCTATCTGGCATTTATCATAATTCTGGTTATTTATTGTCTTGCAACAATTTTTGTGTCCCAGGACATTGAACCACTCCGTGTTCTCTTCCGCAGAGTTGAGTACCTGATTATTTCTTTCGGCGCAGCATTTCTCGTGCTGTATTTTGGGAAAATATCGTTGTTACCAGGGATTATCGTGTCGATATTACTGTTTGGAGGTTTGATTTTTGCAACTCGGTATCTGGATCCTTCCATCATTGGGGATTTAATTGGAAAAACGAAAAAAACATGATGGTTGAATGCAGAATAACTCCGCTTCAGAGATCGGTTATTCAAGATCCGGTAAGAGAAAAATTTAGACTCTTTTTTTCTTTCCGGTTAAACCCGATACTATTTCAGTCAGGAACAGATGGCAATGCCAGAAAGAAAGATATTGCCATATACCAATAGTTGGCTGACCCGTACAGATATCAAATTTGATAATGTAGCAATTGGGCATGACGTCAACAATCAGCTACGAGCATGAATGGATATCAGCCGATAACCACCAAGGTGATATCCTGCACACATCAGTACCCGGAATAAATCATACACATCAGTACCCGGAATAAACCATACACACGTCCTGTCAGGATCGAGTAAGTAAAGTACAGAGCATGAATAATCAGAGGTTAAAACAGGGATGATTCAGAAAAATGTATGCAACACATATATATTCTTTTAAAGATGTAAACTTGGACATTACTGTAATGGAATCATAACCGGGAGAAACATGAATAATAATAATAATAATAATACCGTCACTATCATCACTCCGCAAAAGGCTGCGAAGATATGGGTCATTTTCATCATTGTTACCCTTTCCCTTTATTTTGTGTTATCCTCCCTATCATACACAAAAGTTGATGCAATTAGTATCTGGGTATTAACCTGCATTTCAATGCTATATTTCTCTACCAAAATCCAAAAATACCTTACGAAAAAAGAGCAGATTACGGTAGTTTTAGCAGGAATTGGTATTTGTATATTCAGTTTTTTGAATATCCCTCTTGGCCTTGGCAACCCTCCGTTTTCCATTGGCGAATTATCTCTTTTGCTCGCAGGAATCAGTATAATCGTGTTTGGCCTGCTTACATTCAGAACACTGCTACTTCCATTATTCTTTCCGATAATTGCTGTCGTTGGATTTGAGATATACGAACTTTTCATTCGTCATGAGGACTGGTTAATAGCCCCCCTTATCCCTCCGACAATTACCCTTACCACTGGTATCATCCGCCTGATGGGAATAGATGCAAGTGTGAACGGGAATATTATCTCTTTTTTATCCATTTCCGGTGAAACCGTCCGACTTGCCGTGGTATCAGACTGTACCGGCATCTGGTCGCTGGGTACGTTCACGGTTGCATGCATAATTGTTCTGGCAACATTTCCGGAGGCGATCTCAAAGCGGGGAGGACTTCTGATCCTCATCGGATATATCGGAACCTACGCATCAAATATCGGAAGAATTGCAATTATTTCACTGAGTGGATATATATTCGGGCCGGAAGGGGTGGTTGAGCAGGTGCATGTTCACACCGGATGGATTTTATTTACCACCTGGATGATCATATTCTGGTATTACTTCTTCACCCGGCATCTTGGATTTACGTTCATCGGAAAGAAAAAACAGAAGGAATAGATACTGTGGACAGGCGCGGGTATCGGAGAATCCCTTTTTTGTAAGCGTATATCTTCACATTATGAACAATCCCACCGTTTCGGTGTAGATGCTGTACTTCATAACGGAAAAATGCTATGAGTAAAAAATAGGTAATTCGTTTTCCGTACAGATCTGGCACCGACAAATACTGAAAAACATTTCCTGCACAGATTGGTCCGTCATGTGGTGATGGTAATGACCTTTTACCATCACATTCGTTACACATAAATGCCATTTCCTTTTATAACCAAACAAAAGAAATTATTCATCACAATGTCAGGCATTCCTGACAACCCAAAAATACAGGGTGACAATACAGAATGATGAAACTTGGTGTACTATTTTCCGGCGGCAAAGATTCAGTATATGCTACATACCGAGCCATGCAAAAAGAAGAGGTTTCCTGCCTGATCTCGCTGATATCTGAAAATGACGAGAGTTACATGTTCCATACACCGAATATTCATCTCGCGTCACTGCAGGCGGAGGCGATGGGCCTTCCCATACTGGAGTATAGCACATCAGGGATTGAAGAAGAGGAACTCAAAGATTTGAAAGAGGCACTCTCACTTGCAGTAGAGCAGTATGGCATTGAGGGCGTTGTCACCGGAGCCATACTCTCGGTATACCAAGCGGCCCGTATCCAGAAGGTCTGCGATGAACTTAATCTCTGGTGCTATAACCCGCTCTGGCACATTGACCAGGATCGCTATATGCAGACGCTTTTGGACGAGGGATTTGAGGTAATCATCTCCGGAGTATTCTCTGCTCCCTTTGACGAAACCTGGCTGGGTCGACAGATTGATGCTGAAGCACTACGGCTTCTGCGGCTCTATGCAGCAAAATATCACATCACTCTCTCGGGGGAAGGCGGAGAACTTGAAACTCTCGTAACAGATGCACCATTTTTCAAGAAAAAAATAGTCGTTATGGACGCTAAATCGCACTATGCAAATTATAACGGCCGGTATCATATCCACGCTGCGGAGGTTGTTGATAAATGGTCCTCCTCGTAGATCTCTGTTATCGGCCACATTCCCTTGGTGAAGATGAGTTTGTATGTCCAATCAAAGATATTGTAGAGCGTTGTGGCTATCCGTCTAAAATCTGCCATTTTACCGAATGGGATACGGTATCCATGGACGGCGTTGATGCAGTGATTCTCTGCGGAACACCGCTCAGAGACAACCTGTTTATTCGCATGAGAAAATGCTTTACCTGGCTCCCGGCATCATCGGTGCCCATTCTTGGAATATGTGCAGGCATGCAGGCACTCGTTCTTGCGTATGGCGGCAGCCTCAAGCAAAACACCCAACAAAACACCCAACAAAACCCAGATAAAAGACCTAAAATTGGCATGACGGCCATCCGATGCACGCAAACGGGTGACCCGATATTCCGTGAAAAACAATGGACTGGATATCAACTGTACCGGTTTAGCACCATTCCCGGGAATAATTTTATCGCTCTTGCCGAATCAGATACCGGTGTTCAGGCGATTCGGCACCGGAATCGTCCGGTGTATGGTGTCATGTTTCACCCTGAGGTGCGTAATGCATGGGTAGTGGAGCGGTTCCTTTCTCTCCATGTCCGTCATGATGCACCCTGTTCTTCTGATGACCTTTCTTCTGAATAACCTCCGGTATTCTTCTCAGGCGCGGGTAAGGAAGATATCTGCGTAATTCCTGGCAGCCTTCCCTCCGATTGTTGGCTTCAGGCATTCAAGCCAGAGGAAAAATCCTGTCATCTGGGGGGTTCGTTTACTTTCAACACGAAAACCACCTGATTTTCTGACAACGACCTTCAGATACTCCTTTTTGTTCCTGGACCGGAGGTAAATAACCGGTTCAAATTCCGGGATATCCAGTGCGATAATGATTTTTGAAAAATCCTTTGCTATTTTATCTTTATCATATGATATTCCTTTTATGACCAGTTTTTTTCCATCCCAGATTTCCCGTGACCCCGCTTCCTGGAGGGCACCCAGAAGCAATTTTTTGGCAAGAGGTGGAAGTTCATCCTGCTCCTGGAACTCTTCTTTTGGCCTGCCTGCGATGATCTCTGAAATAACTCGGTCCCTTCGATAGTCATGAATTTGTTTGTAGTCAAAGGGGCGGCGTGGTTGAAGATCATTTACATCAATGAGTTTTGCATGATTCAAAGGTGTCCTTGGAATGCCTCTGGTTGAAGAACTGGTCAGAAGATGCTTCAACGTCTCACAGGATTTTGTAACGATCAGCACACTCTCCGATTCGCGGATCAGCTTTTTTACAACAGATGAACGGGATATATCAACAGAGGAAAAAAGAACAAAGGGCACCGTAACCTGTCCATAGAGATAGCCAAGAAGTTTTTTTTTATAATGAACCTCTGCCCTGAGTTCTTTGAGTTCCGTTCCGGATGTAACAACTTCTGCAAAACCAATCTTCCCGTCTCCTCCGACAAAGAGCATGTCCACTTCTGCAATGTCCTGACCGTTTCCACGGAAGTTTATATCTCCCCGGTTAGAGAAAAACAAGCCATTTTGGCCAAATTTTGCCGGAATTGAAGGGAAAGGTGCATCTGCTCCTTTCCGGACGATATACTTAATATTGCTGGATTTGCGCGAAAACTCCAGCAGCATCTCATACATCAGTGATTCATACCACCGCCCTTCTGCAGCACGCATGGTTGAAATGTCATCAGAAAACAACTGCTGCTTCTCAATTTTTTTCAGATGACGGATTGCCCGCGTTGCAATTGCTTTATTTGGATTACAGGATCGGAAGGATTCCTTTATCCACCTAAGAGTATTCATGGTTAACCTTTTCGCCTAGGCAATGCGGAATAAAAGGGATGATATTGATATTCTTATCCGTGTTGCCTGATGTACCTGTACCTGAATACTATATTATAGTGGCGAACGTTCAGCATAAAAAAACCATCTAAAAAAGCTGAGATACTATCCAAAAGAACCATTTTCGCTATGCAATCGGGGTGTCTAATGGCATATTCTTTGGCGATTGCAAAATCAGGATCTGCCGGGTCAGACTTTTGTGTATGCGCTGGGAAAACTTTCTGACAACCGTAAATTCCTTCTCTGCGAGAGACTGGATATTTACATGTGTCACAACAACACACCGCCCACCCGGTTTGACAATTCTGCGCATTTCACGCAGCGAATCCGTGTATAGCTGATCCATAGATGCTGCCATGATGCACACGGAATGGCCATAGGGAAGGTCAGTTACCACAGAATCAACAGAGTTATCGCGCAGCGGGAGTGCAGTTGCATCCGCAAGAAAGAGATCCGTACCCGGGAGATTTTTGCGGCATCCGTCAATCATCATAGAGTCCATATCGCTCCCGATGGTCTCCATACCACAGAGTTCTGCCTCCAGCAGCACTCCGCCGGTTCCGCAGAACGGATCACAGATGCGTTCTCCTGGTTTTGCCTGAGACAGATTCACCAGAGCACGGGCTGTTATTGGCATCATCACGCCTGGATGGAAGAATGGCCTGCGCATCGGATTTCTATATTGATACCCAGCCCTATCGATGTGAAGAATAACTCGGCCAAAATAACAGGTAGTGCCCGTAATAATCGCCCGGTATTCTCTCTGTGGTGCATCCAGTGACACCGGGCCGCTTATATTCGTACCAATAAGCCTCTCCAGCGAAAGCTGTGATATTGTTGGACTTGCATCCTCCATTTTCCGCACACGTGCGGCAAACGTCTGTTCAGTGGTAATGGACAGCGCCTGAAGCATCGCTATGATACTGGCCTCATCTGCATCACATCTGCCCAGATATTCCATGACCGTATGTGTCATGGCCAGTCTGCTACAGGCTTCAGGGTCGGGGCATTCAGCGATGGCCACCTGTGTTCCCTGTTCTTCAATGCAGGCAAAGGTTTCAACTTCTGCAAACGGAAGTTCAGGATGCTCTCCAGAGAGTTCAAAAATACATTTCATATACCGGTATAATTCTACTGCATCCGAAAGAGATAACCCCTTTGGAATGGGTATTGACTCCCGAGCAAGGGATACGGGAAAGATACGAAAAATGGTAAGGAAAGGGTTGAGAAAGGCGTATCCGAATAGTACGGCCGCGCATCTCTAAAAAAGGAAAAAAGTATTGAGATTATTTCATTTTGTCCTTTAGATCCTTAAAGAAACCCTTTGAACCCTGTCCAGGTCCTTTCTTTCCTTCCAGTTCCAGAATCTTTTCATAGAGTTCCCTCTCCTCTGCAGAGGGGCGCTTTGGAATGACGACCTTCATTCTCACAAGCAGATCTCCCGGCCTGCCGCGCCGACGGACACCCTCTCCCGGAATCTTGAGCGCCACATTATTCTGAACGCCTGCAGGCACTTTAAGATCAATCTTCCTGCCGTCGATTGATGTAATGGTGATCGACGATCCAATCACCGCCTGTGCAGGGGAAATGTCAGCTGTTGTCTCAAGATTGTCCCCAATACGATTAAATTGTGAGTTCGGGGTTACGTGTACCTCAATAAAGAGATCACCATTCGGGGCGCCTGCATCCCCTGCTTCACCGTATCCTTCCATTCTCAAGCGCATGCCGCTGTCTATACCTGCCGGGATATTCACGGTAATGGTCCTCTTCACCCGCGTGTGACCGCTCCCATTGCATGTTGTACAGCGATCTTCAGGGATCCGACCGGAGCCGCTGCATTGCGAACAGGTTGACATGCTGACAAACTGACCGAATGGAGTATTGTTTGCCCGACGTTCCTGGCCGCTCCCCCCACACCGGGGGCAGACATTCGTTTTTTTCGTAGCACTGCCCGTTCCGTCACATGTCGCACAGGGTTCATTATGCATCACATCAATGTCCCTGTCGACACCGAATACGGCATCCTGCAGGATGATCTGGATCCGCATTAAAAGGTCAGAACCACGCTGAGGGCCCCGGGGGCCTCGAGACCCCCCTCCTCCAAAGAATGAATCAAAGATATCTCCAAATCCGCCGAAGTCTGCATTAAATCCGCCGGATCCATAGCCACCGCCCTGATATGAGCCTTTTGACGCACTGGTATAGGTATCATGCCCCATCTGATCATACTGGGCGCGTTTTTGAGCGTCAGAAAGAACGCTGTACGCCTCATTGATATCTTTAAACTTCTCCTCTGCGCCCTCTTCCTTGTTAATGTCCGGGTGGTATTTCTTTGTCAGACTCCGGTATGCACGTTTTAACTCCTTTTCATCGGCATTACGCGGAACGTTGAGGATGTCATAGTAATTTTTCCCGGACATCCTGCTCACTCTTTCTTATCTTCGTGCACTTCATAATCTGCATCGACAACCGAATCGTCGTCTTCTGCAGATGCCTGAGTATCCCCGGTTTTACCGCTTGCCTCTGCCTGGGCCGCAGCCTCCTGGTAGAGCCGAATGGTCACTGCATACACCGCTTCAGTGAGGGCATCGGTTTCGGTCTTGATGGCCTCAATGTCATCGCCTTCAATGACAGATTTGACCTTTTCAACCGCCTCTTCAACAGACTTCTTTTCCTCTTCGGTGATCTTGTCTGCAGAATCCTTCAGCAGTTTTTCTGAGGTGAAGATAGCCGTATCTGCACTATTGCGGACTTCGATCTCTTCGCGCTTCTTTTTGTCTTCTTCCTCAAATTCCTTTGCATTGTTAACCATATCATTGATCTCATCATCAGAGAGATGGCGGTCGCCGGAGATGGTGATGGCCTGCTTATTTCCGCTTCCGAGATCTTTTGCTGAGACATTGATGATACCGTTTGCATCGATATCGAATGCCACTTCAATCTGCGGGATGCCACGGGGTGCAGGCGGGATACCAGCCAGCTGGAATTTGCCCAGGGTGAAGTTGTCCTTTGCAAGTGCCCGTTCACCCTGCACTACATGAATTTCAACACTGGTCTGCTTATCAGCAGCAGTGGTAAAGATCTGGCTTTTCCGCGTAGGGATGGTAGTATTGCGTTCAATGAGTTTTGTGGCAATTCCGCCCATGGTTTCAATGGAAAGGGTCAGTGGCGTAACATCAAGAAGAACGATGTCCTTTGCTTCACCAGTTAACACTCCACCCTGAATGGCTGCACCAAGTGCCACACATTCATCCGGATTTATACCTTTGTCTGCGTCCTTTTTCAGAATCTCTTTGATTTTTTCCTGCACCAGCGGCACACGGGTGGAGCCACCAACAAGAAGCACATGATCGATTCCGCTTGCCGTGAGACCGGCATCGTCAAGAGCCTGTTTGACCGGACCCAGCGTTTTATCAACCAGACTGCCGATCAACTGTTCGAACTTTGCACGGGTAAGATCGATATCAAGGAACTTCGGGCCTGCTGCATCAGTGGTGACATACGGAAGGTTGACATTTGTCTTCTGAACCGTTGAAAGCTCCTTTTTGGCATTTTCTGCTGCATCCCTGAGACGCTGCATGGCCATTGGATCCTTCGTCAGGTCGATACCTTCCTTCTTTTTAAACTCTTCAACGAGGTAATTTACCACACGCTGGTCGAAGTCGTCACCGCCAAGGAGATTATCTCCGGCTGTTGCCTGCACCTCAAAGACACCGTCTCCAAGGGTCATCACCGAGACATCGAATGTACCGCCGCCAAGGTCATAGACAAGGATTGTTGATTCTTCTTCTTTGTCAATACCATAGGCAAGAGCACTTGACGTCGGCTCATTGATGATACGCATTACTTCAAGACCTGCAATTTTCCCTGCGTCTTTGGTTGCCTGACGCTGGGAGTCATTGAAGTATGCAGGGACAGTGATGACTGCCTTGTTTATTTTTTCACCAAGGTATGCTTCAGCGTCGGTCTTCATTTTCTGAAGGATCATTGCCGATATTTCCTGGGGGGTATACTCCTTATCGTCAATCTTTACTTTCCGGGTTGAACCCATGTCACGCTTGATTGAACTGATGGTTCGGCCCGGGTTTGTGACTGCCTGTCGTTTAGCGACACTGCCAACAAGCCGCTCTCCTTCTTTGGAGAATGCGACAACGGACGGAGTTGTCCGCCCTCCTTCTGCATTTGGAATGATGATTGATTTTCCACCCTCCATGATTGCCATACATGAGTTTGTTGTACCAAGGTCTATTCCAAGAATTTTTTCTGATGCCATATGCTTATTCCTCTGTTGTGTTTCCCTGTGACACTGCGACTCTTGCGCAGCGGATAATTTTTTCTTTTCTGCAATACCCCGGTTCAATTTCGTCAATGACGATTCCTTCAGGAGCGTCTGATGGCACATATGCCACTGCTTCCTGTGTTTCCGGGTTAAACGGACGATTCAGACATTCAATTTTAATAATTTTATGACGATTCAACGCAGATTCAAGCAGTTTCTGAATCTGTTCGAGACCCTCACGGAGGGTACCTTCATCTGATGCCAGTGCACGTTCAATGTTGTCAGCAATAACCAACACATCACAGGCCAATTGTTCTACAGCACGGTTTG
Organism: uncultured Methanoculleus sp.; assembly: GCA_964523185.1. Taxonomy (GTDB): domain Archaea; phylum Halobacteriota; class Methanomicrobia; order Methanomicrobiales; family Methanomicrobiaceae; genus Methanogenium. The sequence goes on along the minus strand of CAZFXY010000050.1, from coordinate 2,520 downwards.
AGCGTTCTTCGGATTCCCGGGAGATACGTTTTTTGTAATTCTCGAAATCAGCAGCAAGACGCAAATAGCGTTGTTTTTGCTCATCACACTCTCTGTAGAGTTCAACCAGACGTTCGGCGTCACTTAGTACGGTCTGATTATTGTCTGCCATATCAGAGGACGGAGTGCCATGTGAAGGTGCAGATGTTTCATCTTTTTTCAGGTCTGGATTGTCTGTCATGATTACCTCTGCCAAATGGCATTTCGTGATTGATATACCTATTTTATGGCTAGTGGTTCTATATAATGTTTGTGTATTTGACAAAAACAAATTCCCGTCAATATGCTTCAAATTTAAAAAATGGGAGTTTATCGCTTATTTTTGGATTTTATTGATCGTTGTGTGCTTATTTGAATGCCACTCTCATCCATAAGCTCCACCATTTTCGGCGGCGGACTCTTCCAGCGCCACCATCCGCACTTCATTGCCGCTTCTGAAATCTGCTCTTTTTTGGCATGCTTTACAAGAATTTTCTCCCATTCTGCAACCCGTTCCGGGTGAAGTTCCCCAGTGATTTCATATTCAGATTCAAGCATTGCAGGACACATCCAACATCCGACGCGCTCGAATCCCTGTTCATATAATGGATTTAACGGAAGCTCTTTCCACCATATGTATAGGAATACTTCAAACGCCCTCCATCCCCGGATAGGGGACAGGTTCAGCTGTCCGGAATAATAGGGATTTTCTGCCACTCCGGGAAGTCCTGCCCGTGCAAATGATTCATACCAGCGGTTTCCCTGAATGGTGACACATTCCCCTCTGGTTTCTCTCCATTTACGGACAGGTTCAAGTTTTAGCCATTCACAACACCATCGGTGATCCTTTGCAGGAATACCATTTTTGCAAAGCCCTTCCTGGAAATTCTGACCCCGGAGCGTCAATGGAATATCAAGTGACCGGACAAATTCAATGGTTTCTGGGAACTCCCGTCCGGTATCGACATAGTAGCAGTCGGTGACACCCGCCTTCCGGGCGAGTTCGCGAACAACAACACTATCTTTGCCACCGGAGAATGCAACATTGCACTCAGGGCGCCGGTCTTTTTCCATTTTGATAAACCGTATGGCATGGCGCTCCAGGTTTTTGAGATGGGGTTTGTTGCAACGTATCACCTGCTCACGATCCGGATCAGGAAAGGCTGCCGGTCGGGGTCTCCCCATACTTTTTACCTTTACCACGTTGTTTCGCAACCAACCGGTCCCATATCGCCCGTTTGCGTGAACGATAACCGGTCCATCGGTGAGATCAGATCGACAGGGAATATTTTTGCCACCGAGGTGACGGTTTGCCCCTTCCGCGATCTCATCGGTGATATCAACAATTCCTCGGGAAACCTCAGCGATGACAAACGGAAGGGCATCAGGAGTGAGTTCTATAGTATAGTCCCGCAGAAGCGGATCAAATGTCAACCGGGCAAACTGGACCCCGTTTGCAATAATGGTGTCTGTCCGATCAATACCTCCTGATTTATTGAGGAGAAGAATTTGAGGAAGCGTTTTAATACCAAATCGGGCATTCAGGTATTCTGCGATGATATTTCTGTCATGCGTTAGCGCAGGGCGGACATCATATGGTCGGGTAAGGGGTATCTCATATCCTGGTGTTTTGCACCCGCAGGTAGACGCTACCAGCGGGACGTTGCAGTCCGGACACCAGAACAGACTTTGTCGAAATGGTGGTTCTCGAATGGGTTTTCTCATATAATGGTATAATATGTGTTGTTCTACCGCAAAAATACGTGTTACTGCGGCAGGCACAGGTCATTAGATTTTTCATATCTCACGCTGATAGTACGCGCATGAAAACTGCACTTCTTTCGGTGTGGGACAAGACAGGGATTATTGAACTGGCCCGTTTCCTGTCTGAGTCCGATATCGTAATTCTGAGTTCAGGAGGGACGGGAAAGACCCTTGCAGAAGCAGGAATTCCGTTTACGGAAGTATCTGAATACACCGGTTCTCCTGAGATGATGGACGGGAGAGTAAAAACACTCCATCCAAAAATTCATGGCGGACTGTTAGGAAGAAGAGGGAAAGACGAGCAGGTGATGGCTGAGCAGGGAATCGGGCCGATTGATCTTCTTGTCGTGAACCTCTATCCCTTCGAAGAGATGGCAAAAAAAGACCTTCCCCTCTCAGAACTCATTGAATTTATCGATATTGGGGGCCCCGCAATGATACGCTCTGCTGCCAAAAATTTCCATGATGTAGCAGTAATCATTGACCCATCAGATTACCCTGCAGTAATGGAAGAGATCAAAGGAGGAGGACTTTCAGAAGAAGACCGCCTCCACCTTGCACGGAAAGTCTTTGCACGGACCGCTTCCTATGATGCGGCAATCTCCAATTACCTTTACCGTATTGACGGTGAGTTCCCCGAAGTCTACTCTTTCCAGCTAAATAACGGCCGTGAACTCCGCTACGGTGAAAATCCCCATCAAAAAGCGGCAGTCTACGGGGATACCGGCATTGCGGGTC
>CAZFXY010000049.1:0-12105 GCA_964523185.1 uncultured Methanoculleus sp. | reverse complement strand
GTTACATTTCGACAGTCAGGAAGAACGGGAAGTCAGTGTATGAGGCACTGAAAAGATTGGCTGAGGGGAACCCATTCACTGTCCAGGAGCTCATGGCTGAGTAGTTACGAATTATATAAATCATCCATACCATTCTTTTGCCCATGAGCATTCTGGCCATCGATATAAACGCCGGGTTTTTTGCGCTCCTGCAGATACTAACATTCTTTTTTGAGATTATTGGAGCAGCCCTCATTGTCTATGGGGGCGTCAAAGCTGTTTATCTGGTGCTCCTCCTGGAATTCCGGAGGATTGAGATCCCCTATAACAAAATACGAATGAACCTGACCAGTAAGATTGTCTTTGGACTGGAATTTCTCATTGCGGCCGATATTCTTGCCACCATCATTGACCCCACCCAGGAGGAGCTCTTGATGCTTGCCGTCGTTGTCGTTATCAGAACCGTTCTCGGATATTTCCTGGAAAAGGAGGCCCTTGAATTCAAGATCACGTAATGCCCGGCTGTGCCGGGAAACATGTATCGGCCAAACAAAGCAGAACCGGCGTTTTATGCATCCCCGGCATATCACGGGCATATCACGGACAAATCCGTTGGTGGGGGATCTGTTCTTCTGAAACCTTTCACAGAACATCCGGGTAGATCGTCGGTACGCCAATGCAGGAGGGGAAAAGCATCGCTATGTATATTGGCTTTCGTGAGAACATGAGGAAGAGAGGCAGTATCATGCGAGTCATCATTGTAGAAGGGAGTCCCCTGGGTGTCAACCTGGCGCGAACGCTGATCCAGACGGGGTCAGAGGTCATTCTCATCGAAAAAAATCCAAACCGGGCAAAAGAGCTTTCAGAAACCCTTGACTGTACGGTCATCAGTGCAGAAGGGACCCGGCCCGATATCCTGGAAAAAGCAGAGATCGAGAAGGCTGATGCCATCGTCGCCTGCACCAGCCACGACCAGGATAACATCATCATCGGGCTGATTGCAAAGCAATTTGATGTCCCTGAGATCATCATCACCACCGATGACATTCAGTTTATGACCGTTGCAAAGCGACTTGGCTTTCACCACGTCGTCAACTCTCCCCAAACCACATCAACCAGTATCTTTCACACCCTGCGGGGGATTGACACCATTGAACTGGAGACGATGATGCGGGGGGATGTCCGGTTCATCAGTGTCATTGCAGGAAAGAAATTCAACGAAACGGAACTTTCAACAATTAACCTGCCAAAAAACAGTGTTTTTATCGGCCTCTACCGAAACGGCGATTTTCTCCTGTACACCCACAATCCCGTAATAAAGGAGGGAGACGAGATTATGATCGCTACCCGTGTCGCATTCGTTGAAAAAATCTATGAGGACTTCAAAGACGAGGAAGATGGGGAAGAAGCATCATAAATAGAGACCTCCGCCTTTGGATGAGGTCTTATCACTCAATTTTTTTGCGTTCCCATCACCTGAGAAAGAGAGCCCATATGCACCCGGAACACGCATGCGACATCCATCCTACCATTCCGTCACCCAAAGGGATATAGCAAAATCCATAATAGGAAGAGCTGATCCAAGACGAGATAAACGGATCAGATACGGGGATAGCCGATATTTTACGCCCTGAGATATGAATAGCCAAAGAAGATGCACATACATTCTCCCCAGAAAGAAAATGGTGTGACCCTGTGATGCCGCGGAAAGACGGGGGACACCACACCTCTCAGGTTTCAGAAAAAAGGGTGATACTCACAGGGCCTTTTATCGCTTGCATTCATCATGCAGTTCAGGATTGCAAAAATCGGTTCTGACGATAATCGGGCCATTCATGTCAACAGCATAACGGTCAGGGTACTCGATAAGGTCGCCGACATTGATCTTCATGTCAATCAGATTTTCGTAACTGAACAATTCGGATATCGTATCTTTTCCGGACAGGAACGATACCTGAATTCCATTAAAACTTTTTGCTGCGTGAATGATCGGTTTCATAATGTGCACTTTAGCGAAAGATAGCAATAAACATTTACCCCGGCAGGCCTCATTCGCATTCAGTTTCCTCAAAGCAGAGATTCACAGATGAGAGACTGAAACCTGAATTCATAGTTGTTTTGAAGAGATTAGTCGTATAGCAAACGCTTTTTTCCCAAATGATTATCTAAAAGGGGAGCCTCCTTTTTTTCACATGCTTACTGACCTTGGAATGGAGTGTTATCTACCGCACCGTCTGCGCAGGATTAATGTACCTGTGATACTGACGTATCAGCATGAAACTGCTCACGGTCATTGCACACGAAAAGTTCAGAGATGAGGAATATCTGGTTCCGACGCAGGTCTTTACCGAAGCAGGTATTGCCTTTGATGTAGCCACCGACAAGCCGGGATCCTGTATGGGCATGCTGGGAGAGACGGTTGAGGTTTCGCAGTCCATTAAAGAAAGCGACCCCGCACTCTATGATGGGATTGTAATCGTCGGCGGTGCCGGTGCTGCTGAATACCTCTGGCCAAATACCGATCTGCGTGGCCTTGTCCGTACGATGCATGACGATGGAAAAGTGGTGGCGGCGATATGTCTTGCACCGGTTGTGCTCGCCTATGCCGGCATTCTTGAGGGGCGACAGGCGACCGTCTTTAAGACCCGACTCTCTGAGAAGGCATTTGCCGACAAAGGTGTGATCTTCACTGACATTCCGGTCGTGGTGGATGATCTGATCATTACCGCAAACGGCCCGCTTGCTGCAGCCGCATTTGCAGAAGAAATCATCGAAGCCCTCACCTGTTGTCAAGAATGACGATCAGGGAAGAGGACTGCACCATCGTCATTCCGGCTTACAATGAGGCAGGCCGAATCGGGGAATTACTAAATGGGCTTGCAGCATACCGGGGCCCGGTCATCGTCATCAGTGACGGCGATGACAAAACCGCAGATATTGTCCGTGACTTTGCACAGGCACACCCATCATGCCAGCTGGAATGCCGGGAATACCCTGAGCGCCTGGGAAAAGGCGGCGGTGTTGCAACCGGTCTGATGCAGGCAGAATCACCATATGCCGGGTTTATGGATGCCGATGGGTCGACAACCGTTACCGAGATGAGGCGTCTCTTCTCCGTGCTTGCGGGTGTGGACGGGGCCATCGGATCGCGCTGGATCAAGGGCGCCTGCGTACCGGTCCGGCAGAGCGTGGGGCGGCAGGTGCAGAGCCGGCTGTTTAATCTCTTTGTCCGGCTCATGTTTGCTTTGCCATATCATGACACCCAGTGCGGGGCAAAGGTATTCCAAACACCGGCAGTGCAGGCAGTCCTGCCGTCTGTCCGGTCACAGGGGTTTGAGTTTGACGTCGAACTTCTGTGGCAGATGAAACAGCAGGGATTTACCGTCCGGGAAGTGCCCATCCGTTGGGAAGACCAGCCGAATTCACGGGTTGGCAATACGACAGGGATTGCCATGCTGAAAGGGCTTGTGCAGATCCGGTATGGCCACCACTCAAACGAATAGTACCGATGCAGGAATCAACGAATAGTATTGATACAGGAATCAGATGGAAATAATTAGAGATTATGGAAAAGAAGAACACCATTCGGTCAATTAAAGACCGGGATCCGGTTGATGACCTCTTTGTCATCAGTAATGCAGAGGTTCGGGAAGGCAAACGTGGGCAGTATATTACCTGCACAATCAGTGATGCGACCGGCACAATGGCATGCAAGATATGGGGCGTGAACGGGCAGAACGGACGGGTAACAGAAACCTGTCATGCCATCCGGGAGGGGATGGTTCACCGGATCGTCGGGCAGGCCTCAGTCTATAACGACGAACTGCAGATGAGTGTGAACGAAGGCATTGATCATCTCATCTGCGGCCCTGCTGACCATACCCTGCTTGAGGCCAATGACTTTGTCTTCTCACCCGCTGACTGCACAAAGAACCGTGCCGAGCTGTTCCGGATGGCAGCAGGCATCACCCGCCCGGGGCTGCGTGACGTGATCGAGAGGGTGTTTACCTCCTACGATGCCTTCTTTTTCGTGCCCGCCGCACGGGCAAAGCACCATGCATATCGTGGCGGGCTTGCCGAACACACGCTGGAGGTGGTCAGGTACACGGAAGCGTTCCTCGCTGGTGCAGAAGGCATCTCTGCAGACAGGGATATTGCGATAACAGGGGCACTCCTTCATGACGTAGGTAAAGCGGTCTGCTTCGCTGAACAGGGCTTTTCGTACTCTCAGCTTCCGGCGTATTCTCTCCTCGGTCATATCGGTCCGGGTATATCCATCATTGAACAGGTGGCGGTTGAGACTGCTGTGGACGAGCAGGATCTCAGCCATCTGCTCCATATTGTCCAGACCCATCACGGCCCGTACGGAGACCCAAAACCACAGACAGTGGAGGCATGGGCCGTCCATCAGGCAGACAATACGAGCGCCATTCTCCATGAAGTGGCGTCAGATGTAAAGGACACAAGACCAGGTGAGGGGCGGTTTGGGACCCGTTCAAAAGGGCCGGTATATCGGTATCCTGCACCAACAGGTTTGTCAGGGACTCGTCCCCTGGCACCCGGGACGAAAAGTATTGGAAAATCAGACCTCTCGCAGTGGTGTTAGCCATCCCGGTTGTGCCCCACCCGTTCTGCACACATCGCTCAACAATCATCTTGTATAAAATCAATGCCAGATACCAAGCGCATCTGCTATGTTTCAGAACGTCCATCACACTGCCTTTCCATCACAAACGTCAAAAAAAGGCAATTAGGAATCTGATAGGTATAGCAAACTAATAAAAAACGTGCACTGCCGCTGCTTTAAATGTCAGATAAACCATGTCGCCTTCAGCAATTTCAATATCATAAAATCCACGTTTTGTAAGAATTGTCATAAACGGTATGCCCACGTCAACCTCTATCACTACCATCGAGCCAGTGTTTGTGATTGACGTAACGGCACCCACAAACGAATTTCTCGCTGAAGTATCAATCGGCTTTTTTGAGATCATAATCTCTTCAGGCCGTACTGATGCGTAGACTGCGCCTTCAATATCAGTTGCGGAAGATGAAATTTTCAATCCCGCAACAGTAATTATTGAGCTGCCTTTGCCAGAGGTGATCGTACCCCTGAATATATTTTCAACACCCACAAAACTGGCAGTAAACGCAGAATTTGGTTTTGAAAATACTTCATCCGGTACGCCAGCCTGAATTATTTCACCTTTGTTCATGATAGCCACCCGATCCGCCAGGGAAAAGACCTCTTCAAAATTATGGGTTACGTGGATAACCGTTGTTTTATATTTCTCATGCAGAGAGCGGAGTTCTTTTCTTAGATTGTCTCGGGTTCTCCCGTCAAGAGCACTGAGCGGTTCATCAAGTAACAATATTTTTGGCTGCATAATCAGTGCTCTTGCAATCGCTGTCCGCTGTTTCTCACCACCGCTTAGTTTAATGGTGTCTCTGGCAAGGAGATGAGTGATGCCAAGCATCTCAGTCATTTCATGAACACGTGTATCAATATCCTCAGATTTTGTCTTTTCCGATTTCAAACCAAATGCAATATTATCGTATACCGAAAGATGTGGGAAAAGAACAAAATCCTGATACACCATGGATACTTTTCTCTCCTTTGGGTCGAGAAAGGTGATATCTCGCTCATGTAATTCAATTGTCCCGGAATCGGGAAGATATATCCCGGCAATTATCTCCAGAAGTATGGTTTTTCCCGCGCCGGTCGGTCCAAGTATGACCATATATTCCCCATCATTAATATCCAGAGAGACATTTTTGAGACAGAATTCCCCCAGTGTTTTTGAAATATTTTTAATACTCAGCATTAGAACACCCCCGGGCCGGATGTGCCACCAACCCGCTCAAATATATAAAGCGAGATAATGGCAATTATAATCAGAATCGTCGCTGCTGAGGTTGCCAATGCAAGGTTTCCGGTAGACATATTTAAGAATACTGCAACAGGAAGAGACTCTGTTTGCATTCTTGTTGCACCTGCAACCATCAGTGCCGCACCGAATTCACCAATCCCGCGTGACCATGTAATAACCGTGCCTGCCATGAATCCATTCTTTGCCATCGGAAGTGTTACCCGTCTAAATGCCTGAAATTCTGAACACCCAAGCGTTCTCGCAACGTGTTCATAACGCGGATTAATGGATTCGAAAGTCGATTTCATAATCCTGAGCATAAAAGGCAGGTTAACAAAAAATTGTGCAACAACAATGCCTGCGGGTGTGAAAATAAATTCAATTCCTATCTCTGCCAATGCATGACCCACCGGGGTCTGTGCAAAGAAGAGCAACAGCCCGACACCTGCAATAAGGGGAGGTAATGCAAGCGGCACATTAAGAATGGTATTCAGAAAATACTTTCCTCTAAAATGATATCGCGCAAGTGCGTACGCAGCAGGGACGGCAAAAAGGATGCAGAAAAATGTTGATGTAAGAGATGTCGCAAGGGAGAGATAGATTGCAAATTGAATCTCATCAGAAAAAAGAGAATGAATAAATTCTTCTGGTGACGAATAGGTTACTATCAGCATTAGGACAATCAGGATAAAAGCGGTGAGGACTACGCCTGCACCAATACATATCCTTCGGAGCCAGGAGTGCCTACTCTCACTCAACGCGGGTTCTCTCCCGATCCCTTAACTCCTTTGGTGTAGCGTTCCATTCTTCGATGTCATCAATATGCTTTTCATCCACCCATCCACTCCTGACCTCATCACGGTGATCAAACCGGTATACATACGGTTTGATATCAAGGAGCGGCGTGCCGTCGAGGATATCAACCGCACCGATTTTGAGACGGTTTTCTGTAACCTCCAGGAGGTTGACGATCGAAAAACCAATCGGATTCGGGCGATTGAAGTGACGTATTGAAAAGATGCCTTTTGGACTTTCACAGTCCAGAAAGGGTTCCTGTGTTAGTTTTTTTCCCGTGGCCCGGTGAAAATGATACAGTAATATGAGATGGGAAAATTTCTGAATATCATTCAATCCTTCGGTGTATTCAGGATACAGTTCAATTTCACCAACAGAAGGATTGAATATCCCCTGTATAGGAGTATTTTCCTGTATGGTATGCTCAGAGTGTATCACACCTATTGGTGTGTAAACAATCTCTTTTCCTTTCCACCCGTTGACGATATCTTCTGAAGCCATTATATATTTCCTCAATTTCTATTTTTGTTAATATTCAGACAACAATTGTTTTGAAATGACAAAAAAAGGTTAGATTTCATATTTGTCATTTGGATATATGATAAACCCGTGCTTTGCAAAGATTGTCTTTCCACCGTCATCTGATTTTACAAATTCTATGAACATTTTTGCAGTTTCAGGTTGTTTGGAGAACGTAAGAGTCCCTACAGGAACGACTTTTATTACGTTCATTTCATTTGGTATATGTATAATTTCCATTTTTTCCGGATCATACAGTTCTTCCCAGATGATTGAGGCATCTGCCTGCCCAAGAAGAATGTCTGTCACCAGTTCATTCGCAGTTGTCCTTCTGCCAATAACATTCTTATTTACTTCATCTTTAATACCGGCTTTGGTAAATATTTGCTCTCCCAGTTTTCCAAGAGGCATGGCCTCAGGATCGCCCAGTACCAGTCTGGTACCTGTTTTCGTGAGATCCTCCAGTGATTCAATCCCGGCAGGGTTGCCTTTTGGCGTAACAATCACCGGTACATGATAGGCGAGTTTAGCTTCTTCTGCAACGAATCCCTTCGCTTTTGCTTCTTCGAAGTCCATTGTTGCACCGGGAAGATACACATCACCTTTTTTTGTGAGTTCCATCTGAGCTAAGAGATGTCCGGAACCTGCAAAGTTATAGATGACAGGGATGCCTGTTTTCTCTTCAAATGCTTTCCCGATCTCTTCCATCGGAACTCTCATTCCCGCACCGCAGTATACCAGAATCGGATCGTTTCCCGCCGCAGGCGTGGAGGTAGTGTTCTGAGCATCATTTTCATCTGAAGCGATGCATCCACAGACGAACGCCGCCCCGCATAGGATTAGTGCTATCAGGATACTCGAAATAAACAGTCTCATTGTATTGTTGTATCTTAATTCAAATTATTAATAGATTCTATTTAATCATCAACATTCCCTAAAAAATTAACATAAGTAATTAAATGTAATTAACTAAACCATACGTTCCTATTCTTTACCCACCCCTCACTGACAGGTATTTTTATTGTGTATTTTGTGCAAAACCATGCATAAAGCGATAACGTTTGAAAAAAAAAGATTGGGAATGGAATCCATAGGATTGATGCACATACCCTTCGAATCCATGCGTTTTCCATTTATCCATGCATAATAGTGAAAAGGGGATCTCTGAAAGATCACCTCAGGGTAGCGTCCGCACGGTGCCCGTCAGCGTGAGATCATACCCTCCACTTGCCTTCAGCGCCTCTGCAAAGGCCGGAGATGAGATTGCATCCACAAGAGCAGACACCGCAGGATTCGAAAGCATTGACTTCCGGAAAACCAGTTCATAGCGTTCCTTTGCAATCGGTACAAACTCAAGTCCATATTGAACAGAGGTCAGATAATTGCAGATACCTGCGTCTGCAGTTCCTGTCTTCACCGCTTCTGCTACGGCGAGATCACTGTTTGCCTCACGATTATATCCATTAATCGTGCCGGGATCAATGCCAATATCTTTGAGTGCCAAATCAAAGAGTGTCCTTGAATCAGCACCAATCTGCCTGTTGATAAAGGTAACCCTCCGGAGGTCATCCACCGTGACAGGATTCATCGGATCACGTGAGACAATGCCCTGCTGAATCTCTGCAACAGTCACCAATATTAATTCTTCATCAGGCAGATATGTGACGAGATCCGGGATATTGTATTCACCATCTTTTGAGAGCATGTGCATCGGTGCAGCATGACATACATTCTTTCGGAGTGCAAGAATACCGCCCATATTTCCCTCATTGGCTATGTGGAGCTTCACACCACTTTTTTTCACAATATTTGCCAAATGCCCAAGTGCCGGATCATTGCACCCGGTAATAAACAGGGACGAATCGATGGTAGACGAATCACCAGTTAGTATCACCGATACTTCAGTGCCCTCGTCTATTCCCTCAAGCTGAGCAGGGATGTGAACATAGGCATTTGCACGCACCGGCCCCATCTGCACACCCGCGCCCCTTGACTGCTGTGATCCAAGATAATGATCCTCAAAGCGTCCGACGGTCAGAAGCACAAATTCATCAAATCCCACATCAGAAGTCAGGGCCTGGGCAAGCCTGACCTTCATGGTTTTTCTCTCCGGAGACGGAAATCCCCACGCCTCAAGGAGGGGGGCGACAAGTTCACGGAGCACGGTCTGAGCTGCAAGCGGATACCCCGGAAGACCAATAACAGGTTTATTATCAATCTTGCCAAGAATCACCGGTTTACCTGGTTTGATTGCCACACCATGAAAGAGGAGCTCCCCAAGTTCTTTGATCACTCCGGCGGTAAAGTCACGTGTACCGGCTGAAGAACCAGCGGAGATCACCAGTATATCATTCTCTGAAATTCCGTTGATAATCGCCTCTCGAATCTTTTCCGGTTCATCGGGAGTGATCGGATAGCGCTGAGGTCTCGCACCGCGTTCGGCGAACCAGGCATATGCCATACCGGTGTTGCTTTCTACCACCTGACCGGGTTTTGGACGCGTACCTGGCGCCACCAGTTCACTCCCCGTAGGAATAAGACCGACACGGACCAGCCGTACAAGCGGATCGGTGATTCCATACGTCCCAAGTGCACCAGTATCAAACGGCCGGATTTTATGGTCTGCCTGCAATATCAGTTCTCCGGATCTGATGTCCTCACCGGCGTGCCGTACATTCTGCCATGGCCGGGCGGATTTCCGGACGATGCAATTGCCATCCTTTTCCCAGATATCCTCTATTAACACAAGTGCGTCAAACTCAGTGGGAACCACATTTCCTGTATTCAGCCGCACAAACTCGTTTATTATGACTGGGTGTTGTTCACTGGCGCCTGCCGTATCATTACTCCGCATGGCAATCCCATCCATGGCAGCTAAATTTACCTCAGGGACAGAATATGGTGCAAAAACTGGAACAGCAGTCACCCTGCCAACAGACTCAAACACAGGAACCGTCTCGGTCATTTGAGGGTCAGGGAACTCGGTTGTAATTATTGATACAGCCTCTTGAAGCGAGCGCTGAGAGAGATAACGTATTACCACAGCATAACCTCCACAATTTCACCTGCTTCCAGCCCTTCACATCCTGCAGGGATTTTTATTACTCCTTCACTTTCTGCAATTGTATTCAGAAGACCCGACTTGCCAAAGAGAGGCACTGCCATTCCATCGTCATTCAGATGGATACGCACGTATTCCTCACGGCCTTTCTCAGAAGGGATATTCTGGAAAAGAATTGCGTTTCTTGACTGAGCAAGGGCAGAGGAATGACCAACCATCACAGCAAAGAGGTGGCGAACAACAACGTTGAGAATCATGACCACCCCTGCAGGATGGCCCGGAATCCCTACAACTGGTGTAACCCCTCCTATGCGCCCAATCACCGTTGGTTTTCCGGGTGCAATGGCAATTCCATGGGCAAGCACCTCACCAACATCCTCCATAGCCGCTGCGGTGACATCGTGTTTGTCCTTCGAACTCCCCCCACTGATGAGCACAAGATCGCACTCTGAAGCAGCCTCATGAAGAAGAGCCTTCATCGCCTCAACATCATCACGAACGATACCATAGTCAGCCACAATCCCCCCGTGCTTCTGCACATATGCACCGCACAGATAGGAATTGACATCCCGCACCTCACCAATGGCAGGGACAGTATCCACAGGGACTATTTCAATACCCGTTGAAATGACACCTACCCGCGGTTTCCTTCGGACAGACACAGATGAAGCTCCAACCGCTGCCAACACTCCAATATCCTGTGGAGACAGACGCCGGCCAACACGAAAGACAACCTCCCCACGGGAGAAGTCCTCATCCTTTAGAATGACATTTTCACCCACTGATGCAGGCCGCTTAATCAGGACACGATCGCGCACCTCCTCGGTGTGCTCTACCATTATCACTGCATCAGCACCCAGGGGCATCTGTCCTCCCGTGGGGATGTAGATTGCCTCGCCGGTCTTCATAGAGAGCCTTTCTCCCGAACCCATTGTAATCCGCCCCCTAATTGCCAGCATCGTGGGCTGCGCATCAGTGGCATTAATACAATCTGAAGAAACCACCGCATACCCGTCTTTCCAGGAACGATCGAATCCCGGGATATCGATATCAGAAACAACATCCCGAGCAAGAACCCGATCACATGCATCCATTAGAGATACAACTTCACTCTCCATCGGTGGAGATATTTTTTTCATAAGAATTATGGCTTCATCAACGGATATCAGGTTAAAAAATACACTCATTTAAAGCAACCCAGCTGACATCCGCGCATCTTAATCTGATGGGCATTACAATAGTGACCAAGATCTTTCAAAGGAATGTCATGTTTTGAAGCGATCTCAAATGCGCGGGGACAGGTTAACACATCATCAATATTTTCACTTTCAAGAACTTCACGAATTTTTTGCTTGTAGGCTCTATCCATAAATGGATTCTGCTGTACATCGTATTAAAATATGCTTTATTATCTAAACCACTGAAATCTCCAGAGTAACGGGTGAACAATAAAAAACAGGAGTAAAACCTTTCCTGAGCCATTCGAACGGTTCACAATTCACAAACAAACGGATAACACAATCCAAACACGGCAGAAAAGATCGTTCATTCTGATGCCTACCGTATAAAGACCAATGTGAGGGAGGGAATCCCTTAAGAGGGCCTTTGGGACGATTATCGCTCAGAATATCATTATTTTCTATGGATAGACCGATTCAACGAATGTTCTCAAGGATGCGTGGCCCCACAGAAGCCTGTAGCGGCCGGTTTTCAACCAGAGATGTACACCCTCCTAACTACCAATGAAGAGCGGCCGAACATATATTTGTTCGCGAACAAGGATTATGCAGAGAAAACCAAGATAGGCAGTACCTTTTTTAACAGTAAACCTAAACTATTCCAAACATAGGGATTAATTTCCGCTATGCTGCGTCATTTTTG